>LUTY01000037.1 GCA_001640045.1 Candidatus Thiomargarita nelsonii
GAGCCCACGAAGAAGCTAAACATCACTAAGTGAGCCAGGTTGCCCGCAACGCCGCCCACGACACTCGCCACGCAGCTAGCCATGCTGCACACAATCAATAACGCCACGAAGCCCGCAACTATGCCATCCCTGGAGGACATGACGCTCGTAACACCGCTCCCCACGCCGTTCGCCACAACGAACGCCACGCCGAACGCCACAACGAACGCCACGCCTAACACCCAATTAGATATATTATCCAAAGACCCTAACCATATTGTTAATAGCCAACATCCTACTAACCCTAAGCTAATGGATAGATAAATTTCTGATGACATTGCATCCGATGAGTGAGGCAATAATTCCAATCCTAATCCCAAAGTAGGTATTAACAAAGGCAACCACGTTAAGGTACTAACCAGCCCCCTCAAGTCTACATCTACATGTTCATACACATCAAAGCGACTAAAGACTATCAATCGCTGAGGCATAACCAAAATCGACCACAACAAGCGTAAATGTTCAAGTGGATTGAAGAGGGAAAGAGACAGAACCCGTCCTCGCGGTTTTTCCGCATCTTCCCGCGCATTGTCATCATTTTCCCGTTCTCTTATGGCTGTGAGTGCTTCGATATCAGCTTCTATGGCTTGTAGTCGCGGTTTGATTTCTCGTGCGTGTCTTTTCAGCGTCTCACCGTCTAAATACGCTTGGTAGGCAGCCTCAGTATCTTTTTGACAAGCCTCTTGCCAAGCTCTCTCATCTCGGCATTCTTCTATGGCTTGTTGAACCTTATCAGCATGTTTTTTGAGCGTATTACCCTTTAAATACGCCTGATAGGCAGCCTCAGTATTTTGTTGACAGGCATTTTTCCAAGCCGTCTCATCGGCCTCTTTAGCTGCCGCTATTTCTAACGCCTCTATCCGCTGTTTTACCTCGACGGCATGTCTTTTGAGCGTATTGCCATCCAAATACCCTTGATAAGCATCTGGCGTATTTTGTTCACAGGCTTCTCCCCAAGCCCGGTCATCTAACCAACGTTTGGTCTCTTCTACCTCATCATTGACTGGCTCTTGCCCACGCGCCTTTTGCCAAGCATTTTCATCTTCTCTGATTTCTTGTTGAATCTCTTCAAGACTTTTAAAACGCTCCAACACATCCCCAGCCGACTCAGGCCGTTGATTGGGATTTTCTTCAACACAATCAAATAACAATTGACGCAACGCCGGTACCTCAGGCAATTTTTCTCCTAAAAAACGGCGCGGACTCAAACCCGTCCAAAAACGATACATCGTCGCCCCAAAGGCAAACACATCGCTTCTGGCACTGGGCTGACCATATTCCACATAACCCTGTTGCTCTGGCGGCGCATAATGTAAAGTGCCCATCACCGCTTGACCAAATTGGGTTAATCCCGACTGATTTTGTCGTGTCAATGCCTCTTGCTGCAAAGTTGGCGCTATTTTCGCTAAGCCAAAATCAATAATCTTTAGCGGCACGGCAGCGGGGCTATCTGTTAGCAAAACATTGGCGGGTTTTAAATCTAAGTGAAAAATGCCTTTATCATGCGCCACTTGCAAACCTTGAGCTAGGCTTAAAGCCACTTGCCAGCCCGTTTTTAAATCCATTGTGCCATATTTTTCCAGCCACCCTTCACCATCGATTGTGCCCTCAAGGTATTCGGTGACAAAATAAGGTCTT
>LUTY01000038.1 GCA_001640045.1 Candidatus Thiomargarita nelsonii
ATTCGTTGTTGAACATTAGCTGTACTCACCACCGTAACAAAAACTTGAACATCGAGTAATAAATGTCATTTGCTGAGGGCTTGGTAAGAGGGAAAATACCGACAAGCCGGCACATCACTCCAAAAGCAAATATGCGGCGGATTATTTTCATTCACAGGCTGCCAGCCGGATTTTATATGACGTTTTTTCAGATATTGCCGCGTATGACGAAATATTTCAAATCCACTGCTGCCTTCTTCATCATAAACAAAGAAAAAAGCAAAGTGTTTTTTGGTATCCAGTTTATCCAATGCTTGGCGTATCTCACTATCGTCCTTATCATGCCACAAACTGGTATCATTGGCATATAAAATTAATCCACGATCTTCGGCAATTTGCCCATCAAGGTTCATATAAGCCAGAGAAAAAATTTGATTATCCAAGCCTCTATCCGCTTGAATAATCGCATTGGTAAAAATCGTTTCAGGATCAATAAAAACAATCGCATCGTCTTTACAAATAAAAAAGGCAGGTGCCAGAGACGATTGATGTTCTATCGGTACTTCGAGCTTATAAACCGTTTTTTCTTCATGGACAATATTTAAAACAGCAAACAAAACCAGTATGCCGACTGAGTTTGAAATAATATCCGTCAGAAAATTGACATTGATTAAATCTTGTTTCATGGTGTTTCAACCGTCCAGTTAGCATCTAGGGCTTCTAAGCCAATACTAATACCCAACAATTCTTCATTTTCATAAAGAATTTGACGGATTGTATGATAGATATCAGCACTGTTTGGATAAAGACCAAATAATACAAATTCTTCATATAAAAAATTGGCTTGTCGGGCGTGATAATTGAGCAATTGAATTTCTTTAAAAATGTCTGTTATCACTTCTTCCGTGGGCATTAAAAATGCCCGTTGTTGCTGGCGACGTTTTTGTAATATTTCCTCAATCACACTAGCATCGGTCACTGCCTGGCGCAAAGCCACCAAATGTTCAATAGGTGGTACAATAATAATGTCATCTGGCAAGCAAAATATCTGATAAGCCACTTTATAGCCCTGCCCCACTTCTCCCGTCATCACCACTTTGCGCGGCAATACTGTGGAATTTAAGATGTTTAAAAATGATAACACACCCATAACACATAAAAAAATACTGAGAAATGGGAATAGACTGACATCTATGCCCCTGTCGTATTGGATACGTTTGTTCCGCTGTTTTGCCATTGTCTATTGCTCCTTCAGGGACGAGGCAAAAACGGTTTCATACAAATCTTGCAGGGTTTTTTGTAAAGCACCGACTTGTGCAGCCAACAGTTTTAATTCTTCATTGGTAGACTGTTGTTCCCCGCCGCTTGTCATAGACTGCTGCATGTTTTGTTCGTGACTTATCCGTGCAGACAGCTTGGGTTTTAGATCGTAAAGCCAGACTTCATCCAAAATAATGATATAATTTTCCTCAGCTTTTTCAAACCAAGTCATCATTAACATCAGCGGAATGCTGAGCAAGAGGGCAAGAAATGTGGTATCAAAAGCGGCAGCCAAGCTGCGAGTCACAATGGGTAGATTATCTTTTAATGTCCCCGACACTTCCGCGACAGAATCCACGCTAGTCATGGCATTAGAAAAACCAGCAAAGCCGTTGCTAATACCCCACACAGTGCCAATAAAACCGAGAATTGGGATC
>LUTY01000039.1 GCA_001640045.1 Candidatus Thiomargarita nelsonii
TATTTTGGTTTTACCCCAGTCACCTGAAATGTCATTGGCTCAGATAATGGCTCATATTGCATATCGGCTTCATAATGCAAGTCCTCATCAAATGGGCCTTTTACTTTGAGACAGGGGATGTGGAGATTGCCGTTTTCGTAAGTTGCCCAGCAATTATCAGAGGGTTTATTGTCCATTTTGTAAAGTTGTTGGATTTCTGATTTGGAAAGGACTCGGTTATAAATACGAATATCATCAATTTTGCCATTAAAGTAAGATTCTCCTGTTACCCCGCAACCACCCGATATCGCATCCGCCGCTCCTACTTTGGTATTGATGCTTGTTTGGTTGTAACTACCTGTTTCTGAACCACGAAGAATACCATCAACATAAAAGTAGAAAGAATTATTACCAAAAACTCCCACTACATGATGCCATCTGTTATCAGCTATATCTTCAGAATAATCTAAGGCAGCATTTTTATTGAGTTGCAGTCGTGGGCCTCCACTTTCTATTTCCCGACCATAATTTATCAAAATAAAACCAGTATCAACATATGAGCAAGGTCTATAGTTTCCTAAAATGGTTTGATTTCGTTTGCTAGAATTAGTGGTAAACCATACCGAAAATGAAAATACATTAGTGGCAATAACATTGCCAAGATCAATATAGTTATTTATGCCGTTAAAACTATAAGCACTTTCAGGATTCCCAAACCTATCCTCAGTCAAAGTCGCCCCATTAACCGTCCCATGATTCCCATTCCCACTCGCATCCTGAGCATTCCCATCAAACGGATAATAGGCAACCAATCCATCACTCAAATCAGCCATCGCCCCCGAAAACCAAGATAATCCGATTGCAATTAATATAGTGCGTAAATAGCACCTAAGTTTTATTATTGTATTTACTCCTTTAATATTTAAAAAAAAAGACTCATGTCTCAACTTGTCTGACAATTAATTTAGACGTAGCTAAAAAAAATGTGAGACTCAATTTTTTCTATCTGTACGATTAGCTGTCAACGCCTATATTTTAAGTGCATAAATATAACACAAAAACACGTTACTCACATAAAACTTATATCCAATTTTGAGGGAATTGTGCCAGTATAGACTCAGCAATAGGAAAAAAAATACTCTGATTGTGGTGAAAAAAGCCGGGAGCGTTCCGTCTTGATTTACCGCAAGAAAGTACTCCGCCATTTTTTCTAATACCGATTTGATTTCTTTATCTGATGGATTTTCGCCTAAATTTGCCAATTCAAGTTCAAAATCTTCTTCGAGTTTTTCCAAAACGGTTTTTCGGGCTAAACATAGACGCTCACAATTTAGATTGAATGTGTCTATTGTGGCTGCCACTTTTTTAGGATCAATACCCGCTTGACGGCAAGCTTTTTCATTGACTTTAAGAGCACCCACTTTAACCTTATTAGTAATTCCATTGGGTGGCTTTCGTGTTATTGAAAACAAAACCGGTGAAATAGGCAATTCACTAGGCTTAATAATCTCATCATCCATCACCTCATCATCTTTAGCTTCTCCACAACTGCGGTTTTTCTTGATTGGGGGTAAATAACGTCTCTGATCCGGATGACGTGTTTTGCTACCAAAAAGATTCGTCTGAGTACCTCCCTTGCACGCGGCAAATAGGTTAGTGTTCTCAAACATCCAATCCGTTTCAGGGGAAATAT
>LUTY01000040.1 GCA_001640045.1 Candidatus Thiomargarita nelsonii
TCAAGCATTATGTGAGCGGGAACGTTGTCCCTACGCTGTGGTTGGAAAAACAACTAGGGCACAAAATTTGCATTTATTTGATGATGATAATACTCTTTTGATTGATATGCCATTATCGGTGTTACTGGGCAAACCGCCTAAAATGCGCCGCGAAGTTGAGCATAAAAAAATCCCCACTAAGCCCGAGAACTTAGGGGAGATTTCGATCAAAGAGGCAGCATTACGAGTTTTACATTTACCGACGGTTGCCAATAAAAATTTCTTAATCACCATCGGTGATCGCAGCGTAGGCGGGCTCGTTGTGCGCGATCAAATGCTTGGACCCTGGCAAGTCCCCGTTGCCGATTGCGCCGTCACCGCAAGCAATTATGACAGCCTCACCGGTGAAGCCATGGCAATCGGAGAACGGAGCCCGTTAGCTTTACTCAATGCCCCCGCCTCTGGGCGCATGGCAATCGGTGAAGCCTTGACAAATATTGCCGCTGCTGATATTTCATATATAAATGACATCGTCTTATCGGCTAATTGGATGGCAGCCTGTGGACAACCCGGCGAAGATGCGGCTTTGTTTGATACTGTAAAAGCTGTTGCTATGGAATTATGTCCCGCACTGGGTATCAACATTCCCGTGGATCTCCATGTTGGCGAAGACATTCGCTTACGTTATCAAGCCAACTCGGAGCATTGTCGGCACAAAATTTTTAATGCCGAATGGATAATTGATGGACAAGCACAAGATAAATCACTCTTTCAAATGATACGGTTTACCCATCAACAACATCCGGGTGCCGTCATTTCCGCCTATCACGACAATGCCGCCGTGATGAAAGGCTTTAATACTACCCGCTTTCTGCCCGACACCACCACTCATCAATATTATTATATTAAAGAAGACGCTGCTATTTTGATGAAAGTCGAAACCCATAACCACCCAACCGCGATTTCTCCCTTTCCCGGTGCTGCCACTGGCGCAGGCGGCGAAATTCGTGACGAAGGCGCGACTGGGCGTGGTGCCAAACCGAAAGCCGGCTTAACGGGTTTTTCAGTTTCACACTTGCGTATTCCCGACGCACCACAACCTTGGGAAACCCCCTACGATTCCCCCTCTCGCATGGCAACGGCACTACAAATCATGCTAGAAGGACCTATCGGAGCCAGTGCCTTTAATAATGAATTTGGTCGCCCAGCAATATGTGGTTATTTTCGCACTTTTGAGATCGAAATGAATGGGCGGCGGCGCGGCTATCACAAACCCATTATGTTAGCTGGCGGCACGGGCAATATTCGACCGCAGCATATCCAAAAACAAAAAATACCGCCTGATAGTCTATTAATAATATTAGGTGGTCCCGCCATGTTAATTGGACTAGGGGGTGGTGCAGCCTCCTCAATGGCAGCCGGGCACAGTAGCGAAGATTTAGACTTTGCCTCCGTACAGCGCGGCAACCCGGAAATGCAACGGCGCTGTCAAGAGGTGATAGATGCCTGCTGGCGCATGGGCGCAGACAATCCAATAATATCTATACACGATGTTGGAGCGGGTGGACTGTCCAACGCTTTGCCAGAACTCGTCAATGACAGCGGCTGCGGTGGACAATTTAAATTAAGTGCGATTCCCACAGCTGATCCAAGCTTATCGCCAATGGAAATTTGGTGCAATGAAGCCCAAGAG
>LUTY01000041.1 GCA_001640045.1 Candidatus Thiomargarita nelsonii
GCAATATCCTGGCCCATGATCTTACCTCTTTTTAGTTGTCCAAGATAAATCTTGGACTCCAAAATTGCGGCGGGGGCTAATAGTCTTCTATATGATGCCACTCAGCATCTTCCAGCCATTGCTCTGGTCTGGACAGGAAATCGATAAGTCCCCCAAGGACTTGATAATGTTTACCTTCTTCTTCGGCGATTTTTAACAACATCTTTTTCAAGGAAGGCGCATCCACTTCTTCAGCTTTTTGCAGATAAAACTCCTGAGCAGTCTTCTCATGCTTCTGGGCATTTCGGAACATGTCTATTTCATTCGCATCGACTTCAAGCCCATTGTCCGCCTTCATCCCAGAAAAAATTTTTTTCACGTTGGGTAATATGGCCTCATCGATCTCCGGGATATTGGAGTTTTCCATTATGGCATGGAAGACATTGTAGTGCTCCACCTCGGAATCTGCCAATTCTGTCAATATTTTTTTCATCCCAGGATTGTTCGAGCGTTCAGCCATCTCACGGTACTGAGCCTCGCCTTCTTTCTCCACTTGCATCGCATATTCAAGAATATTCATAAATAACCTCATAAGTCGCGTTTAAAAAATAATGACATCCACGCGGCGATTTTGGGCATCACCCGATGTTCAATCCGCAAATGTGGAATTCCATTGCTGTCAAAGCCTATAAGCGGCCTATTCCAACGCCAAAGAGTGCCATTTTGCAAACGCAGGTGACTGAGCCGTTCCACAGGCTCATCCAAGACCAAGGGTAATAAGGGAGGGTAGCACTCCAGATTCTCCACAAACAATTCCTGTAGAGACTGTTGCACATAAGCAGTGCCGAAAGTGACGCGAGGTAAGCCTTGCTTATCAGCCACCGACTGCTCAAAAACGGGAATCCGAGTTTCTTCCCAGAGTGCTCGTCCAAATAGAAAGGGTGAATTAGCAGCCATAGCCACCATCGGGGCTGATAGGATCAGTGCCGTGTTAAAATATCGCACTGCATTTGCCTGTTCAACTTGCAAATGAATCTGGAAAGAGGTCGTGGAAGCTTCTAACATCACATCTTGATGTTCTGTGCGTAGCCGTTCATTGTGGCCTTGTATGTCCAAAACCAAAGGATTTCCCTTACGCAGCCTCAGAACTTGTTCATTGAGGGCGCGGTAACGGGCTCTTTGCGACATGTTGGCCATTTTGAGGTCTTGATCCCGCACGGTGGGCAAAATGCCAATCATCAATAGCGAGGCTTCCAGTTCTGCTGCGCTTTTATTGCACATAGACCAAAGAGCCTCCAGAGCCGTATGCATACGGGACAGCGTGTCACCCTTTAATATCCGAGGTTCGGTATTGAGTTCTACATTGAAGACGGACAATTCGGGTACTACCAAGACATTTTGGAGATGATCCAAATAAGCTTGGTTGATGGGCGCGGGTAGGCCCTTGTCATCCACCAACCAGGCTTCCAGTTCAAATCCGGCGATGCTCGGTTCCACGGCAAAACGCTTTTCTAAAAACCATTGTTGTACCAGTGCCGTTTCCTCCCGCAAACGGGATTCAAAGGCCTGGAAATCTTGTTTTTTGAAATGACAACGGGCAATATCCTGGCCCATGATCTTACCTCTTTTTAGTTGTCCAAGATAAATCTTGGACTCCAAAATTGCGGCGGGGGCTAATAGTCTTCTATATGA
>LUTY01000053.1 GCA_001640045.1 Candidatus Thiomargarita nelsonii
TGTGGAACACTATAGGCCATGTTGTAGTTGGTGTTTTAAATGGTCTTTTGGGAATTGTAATGGGCGTATATTATGGTGGAATGGGTGTAGTGGTTGCGTCAGTGCTTGCCAGGATTGTAGGAAGTAGTGTTATCGTAATAGCCTACCATCTTGAAAACGATATTTCACTGAAAGAGATATTTCCAAAAGAAATGATCCGGCTTGCATTTTCCTGTGTTGTAGCTCTGTTATTCAGCTTATTGGTGTATCATTATTTTTATGAAAAAATAAGTTTTTATATACTTGGGCCAGTTAGCTTGCTGCTCTTCGTTTTTATTGTGTTTCCTTTTAATTGGTTTCATCCTATGCGAACACAGATAATGAAATGGTTATATTCCGCTAAAAAGGATAAATAAACTTTATTATGCTAATAAAGTTATTATCTACATATTGATCAGTTTTTATTTAGGTGTTTTTATTTAGGTTTTTAATTTTACGGGGATTCACACTCATTGAACCCCGTAATATAGTCGCTTTACCTGAACAGCAATTTTGAGAACAACTACAAACTAAAGAATAAAAATGGACATTCATAAATAATTGGGGTCAGAGTAAAATTAATCTGAGACAATGGCACCTATCAAAAAGTAAAAAAGATGATTCATGGCAAGGTTAGTTAGAGTTTCACCAGTAGATATTCCTCAACATATCATTCAAAGAGGAAACAACCGTCAAGTGTGTTTTGTTCATTACGTAGATATGCAGCAAAAAAGGGTACTGACCCCTTTTATTTTAATGACTGATTAGAGAAAAAAAAACCGTTTTTATCAAGCTTTATGGACTGGTTCAAGAAACGCCACAAACCGAAAAAACACCTTTTTATCCCCGTTCTCCCTATGCCGTCGCTAAATTATATGCCTATTGGATTACCGTCAATTATCGGGAAGCTTATGGAATGTATGCTTGTAATGACATATTATTTAACCACGAAAGCAAAGTACGGGGAGAAACCTTTGTAACCCATCAAATTACCCGTGCCTTGGCGCGGATTAGTTTGGGTTTACAAGACTGTATTGAATGATTTGGAAGCGGCTAAACGGGATAGCTTGGTTAAGGAACATGGATTTTATGTGTTTGAATATAATGAATATAATTTGAGGACATCTTATGTCAACTAACTTTTCGGTTAATAAAATAATATACAATGACGGCAGTTTTTCAATTGCTTGGGGACAATGGAAAGATCAAACGGTGAGTGTGATAGAATGGAATACCGAGATGCCAGATGGTACTCCGCGTAAATTGCTGAATGTGGAACAACTCAATAAATTGGGCAGGCAAGCGGAGATTGGATTGAAAAAAGGATTGGAAGATACTTATGGGTGGTATTTGGAGAATGAATAAGTGCCTTAATAATAAACGGATAAAATAAAATGTTACTAGCAAAAACAGTTGAAACAACGGGGATTGTAAATAATCCGCATCAATTATTATTAGATGAGTCACTGCCAATTACTAAAAGCAGTCGAGTACGTGTGATTATTATTGTGACAGAAGAAGCGCCAATCACAAAATCAAAAACAACTTTAGCCCACACTCATACTATTAGTGATATNACTTTTGGTATCAAACGCTTTTTCCAGTGAGCAATGCGTTGCGCGTTTTGAACCCTCCACCGGAATAGCTCACATCCCCGGTCTTAAAATTGGAGACCAAGAAGTTTGGGTCAATCTGCGTTTAAGTTCTTCTCAGGCGTTTGGAACTGGATAGGTTTGGAGAGAATTTTTTGCCTGATTGGCTTACTCATCCTCCTAAGAGGATAATCCAGTATCGCTATAAAGACAGCATTGTTTATACTTGACTAGGCCATAAACTAAACTTTTTTGTCATCCCGACGACAGGAGGGATCTTTGATCGTTCCAAGATTTCTCCCGCTGGTCGAAATGAAGATCGCTATGCTAAATGACAAAAGTGCAAATTGTGCCCGTGCTGAGTTTATTACGTTTCGTCGCCTTGTTGTGATGCCTTCAATCTCTTGTATGATTATGACGGGAATGAAATTTGCGCGCCTGATGGTGGCTTGACGGGAAACGGGGACGGGCGTTGTACAGATTTCTTTGAACAGAGTACAGATAAAGTTGTAGTCTGGCAGGATGCCCGGAGTTGGCACTGACTACAAACCTCTTTAACCCACCCAACATAAAACGTCGTCGCGCAACGGAAAAACGGCGGATGACGATTGCTTACGCACCCATTTTGAGAAAAAATTTTTTTCTGGTTCCCACGCTGGCGCGTAAATGCCATTAAGTTAAGTGCTGCTTGGAACGAAAAAGCACCGTTGAATTTATTGGAGTGCAAAGCAGTGCTTTGCACGTTTTTGTGCGGCACGATATGGCATTGACGCTGGCGCGTGGGAACCAGAAAACGAAACGTCAGTCATCTTTCTCGCCTTTGTGCCGTATAACGCATGGCATAACCAGCAGCGCGTCTTTTGCGCCGTTTGCGTTCATGCCTTTGTTAGGTTTTTAGTCTCTATATACAGAATAGATAGCCTCTCTTTTTTTCATTTCAATCAGTTCTGATTTCTTAAAATGAGTCATTTGGCTTGAATAATATTTACTATCGTTGGTTTTATTATTTCTAATATCTTTCCTCGGCCCAGATATCTTGTCATAGGCTACATCACTCAATATGACATCCACACCATCCTCGGTAATAGCCGTAACCTTGATCACACCATACTTGTACTTTTTATCCGCCCCCTCGTATATTTTTGTAAAATCAACTAAGTATTGGTCGTTCACAGCGGGTGCTTCTAAATAAGCTAGATCTTGTTTATCCTGCTCAGCACTATAATTGAAGCTCAATATAAATATAGCAGGAATAAGGATAGCCCAGTATTCTACTGGTATGAAGAATAGTGCGTGCGAAGGGGATTTACCTATGGGCTCCCCTGTTCTTTCATCATGTATAATTTTTCTTTTTTTGTAATTAAGAACAAAACCCAACAAAGCTGTGGCCAAAGATGCTATTCCTATAGCAAAATATTTTGGCCACTCATTTGTTTTGTAATAGTCCTCCACACCAAAAACTGTGTCCACACCTATCTGTGTCAATATAAAAGCTGCAAATACTACCACTGGGATTAGCCAACCAAGTCCCCGCCATATTATTAACATAAATCTCTCCTTTAGATTCTAAACATAACAAAAAGTAGACACCCTAAATAAAAGGCGTATTACAATACACCACTTTAGTCACTTAGTCAACTATCTTATCTCCGGCTGACTGTTCGACACGATACCTCATCAAAAAATAGCACTCAATAAATAAAGTCGTTTTCTGGTTCCTAGCAAAGGCGCTCGTCGTTATACACAAGTGTCTTTCCGACTTGAGCCTTCGATTTTTTTGACACCGGCTTAAAAATCCTATTTTTTAAAAAAATAGGATTTTTTGCATAGCAAAGATACAGGCATTCCGCAGCTTCGCTAAGGGAACGAGAAATAATAATATATTTAAAATCAATCTATTAAAAAAATTATGTCTAACGATGAGCACGCCGGCGTGGGAACCAGAAACCTTGGCGGCAAACGCGGTAAAGCTTGTTATCACGCCGCTCATACTAATAGCTATCTGTCCCTTAAAACCACGCGAAGCGCATCATGCGAGAGTTGAAGCTTTAGCTTTTGCGGCTACATCTTCTGTTCATTTAAAATACACTCGCCATTAATAAGCAAACATTTCTTGCAAACGATCACAAACAGCAATTTGTGTTATTTGATCTAGACTCCCTTTCTTAACAATGAGCCTTGTTTTATCAACAGCCCTTATTTGATCAAGCAAAATAAGTCCATGTTTTTTTCTGGTTCCCACGCAGAAGCAGGGGAACCAGAAAAAATGTCTTTTGGAGTCCAAGATTTATCTTGGACGAGCCGAACACGCTTGACTGTGCGCCAATTGCGTCAATCAGGATTGATTGGGCTTTGGAAAAATCGTGATGATATTATCGACAGTGCTGTTTATGCTCGCCAATTGAGAGAACAAGCTCAACAACGGAGGCCGTTTAGCTATGATTTTTCCTGATAGATTGTGATTTATTGCGTCAATTTTCGCCCGCCGCTGATTGGTTGCCCTTGATGAGGTTTTATCAGGGTTTGTGGTTATGGAATTGATTCAAGGCTGTAAGAATAAGGTGGAACAGGAAAAGTTACAAAATGAGTTGTCAATTTATGAGATAGTTTT
>LUTY01000043.1 GCA_001640045.1 Candidatus Thiomargarita nelsonii
AGCGGCGATAGAAATTAACCGCCAACGCTTTGCCTTGCATAATGTTAAAAAATACCCGATACGCCAATTATTAGGCGCAGGTGGTATGGGCTGCGTGCTGTTATGTGAAAACCAAGACTTATTAAGAAACCCAGAACATAAGCAAGTTGCGGTTAAATGTTTTTGGGAAAGCCACAAGGGTGAGCCTGATGAAGTATTTGGAGAAGCCTTGAAAATGCATAAAATAGCCGGCGACTCGGTGCCCAAACCCTTAGATTATGGTTATGCGGATGAATCTAATGAAGAACGGGCATTTTTTGTCAGCGAATACCTTGAAGGCGCGATTGATGGCACTGTTATACATTCTGACACAACCATGGGACGCGGTTTGACCAATTTTATTTTCTTCGGCTGTGCCATGAATATAAATATAACGCTTATAAGAATCTATCCCGCGTCCAGAATTTTTACCCGGCTCTAAGCCTTTCAACCACATAATCCGTGTTGTCACTAAATCACCGGCACCTACCACATTCATTTTGGCAATTCGCTCTGTCGACTGACGGGCTTTAAAAATCATCCCCTGTGGCGCACCATCACCGATTTTATTTTTAATATGATGTAGTCCCAACGGCGTTTTATTACTACCCGCCTGATTGCCAATGCCATATTTAGAAGTTGAGACAGGATAAATCTTCACCTCTTCATTGCCATTCTCATAGCGACAAAAGAGGTAAAGCTTTTGCTCTGAAATATCAACCTCAATTTTGGAGTCGATAGGTGGAGTCGCACACGGTTTCGCATGTTTGGGTGTCTTGTTCATATTTTCAGCAATCAGGGGGGGGGGCAAGTTTTTCTGAGTGTTTTGTTGAACATATGCCGGTGGGCTGCTCAATGGAACGGTTTTGTCGATCTGTTTGTTAGGCTCGGGGCTACACTGTACCAAGCTGATAAATATCAGGGCTATCATCAACAGAAAATTGAGTCCCCAAAAAAAACGAGGGGTATGTTTTCTTCTAGTCTGTCTTAATTGCATCGATTTATCCTTTCAAAGTGACATGATTTAGTAGATCAAATACTATCACTTATCAATCCCTCACTTATAAAAAAATTGATAACTGATAACTGATAACTATTCGTTTTTTAGAAAATGTTTTGTGGGGCGGAACGATCATATGGCTTAAACTTATCCATTGTGCGATTGCTGATCGAAAAATGTGGAGGAAACGTTACGATGGCGGCCGGCTCGTAGTAGTCGCTTTAGCGACTTGGCAGGCGATGAATCGCCAAACTGTGTGAATTGTGCCTTTTTTCAAATTGGCTTGATTTAGCTGTCCTCAACATACTATAAAAAAAACCACTATGGCATTAACAACACTAACACAAATACTATTAGGCTCACTACTAGACAGCCCCGCTGTGGTAGAACTGGCTTCTTCGGCAGGAAAAAAAGCTTTTTCCATTGCCAAAGAATATTTCACCTACGGCGCCGATCAAATCTCCATCGCCTATCAAGACGGTTTTGGCTATGCCGTCGTGGCGATAAGCGTCGGCGTTTCCACGCCCTCGCAAACCATCACCCAAAAAATTTTCAATGCCAAGATTACTCGCGAATTTGCTGATAAAATTGAACAGCACTATTTGCAGCCCTTTACCCAAACGCACAGCATCCAAAGTTTGCCCGATTTCCG
>LUTY01000044.1 GCA_001640045.1 Candidatus Thiomargarita nelsonii
TCCTTCATACTAGGCGGATTTTTAACATCGCGATTTTTCAGCTCAAATACCAAAGCCCAACAACAGTCTGCATCCTCACCTTCAGCTAACACATCTATTTCTAGCACCGTTGTTTGAGGTAATGACAAATAATAATTTGTCCAAATTCTATCAAATCGACTTTCTGAACAATCCGTCAACATTTTTTCCATTTGGGACAAATGCGCCGCATTTGAAACGGGACGAAATCGTTGGCGAAAATGCGCGATTGGATTACCTAATTTTCGATACTTGTTTAATTCCCGAGAGATAACCAATTCCAGCATTCTGCCTTTCAGATCATTTAAAGCACCCTTTAAGGACAGAATTTCTTTATCTTTTTCTAAAGATGCAGTTAATTCTGCCGCTACATCCGGTTGTGTATGATAAATTTCTTCTTCATAAAGATCACGAAAAATTAAATCCAAAATATCATCAGAAATACCCCGATAACGAAAATTACTTGATCCCTGAGTAATTAAATCTCCAGCTTCAAGCGCATTTAACTTTTCTTCCAGCTTGCTCTCTGGCAGTTTGCCATTCAGATGCTCACTGATTTCTGTCCGAGTACACTCCTTTTCTCGGTTTCTGGACAAAAACAAGAGGATTTGTTTAGCGTAACGATCATTAACCGCCTTTATAGTCGAATAAATATACTCTGACCAAGTGCCAAAAAGTTCACCCTTTCGATTTCTGACTTCATAATCCAAAGTTTTAATCACGCCCTCCTTGGTGCTAAAATCTCGCTCTATCCAATCACTTCTGAGCAAGCTGGCAATATAAAACGGATCACTTTGGGTTAGTTGATTGATCACCAGCGCACTTTCATCTGTCACCTCGATTTCATAAAAATCGGCATAGCGATAAACGGTTTCGAAGCCCTCTTCTGGGGTTAATTTTGAGGAAATTTCAGTTTGTTTGAGTCGCCCACCAACAAACATTTCTCGCATCATTTTGACCATCCAACCGACATAACTACCAGAAACCAGCATCGGAGCCACTTTGGATTCGACGAGTCCATGATAAGCGCCGGGCAAATTATACGCTTTAACCTGTTGTGCTTTGTCATGGTATAGATATTCAGTCATGTACTGAATTTCATCGATCATCACTAGAAAAAAGACGTTTTCTTTTCCTGCCAAAACGCCTGGTGCGCTAAATGCAAAATCTATTGCTTGATCGATTTGTTCCTTGTCTAGGCAATTTTGAAAGACATCCATATTCTTTAGGGCGTTGTTGTTGTTTATCGCTTTTGCCATTTTTATGAGCTCGGCAAAATCCCAAGGGCAATTTTCATTGTCTAAAACAGTCCGCGTTTTAAACGATAAAAATTGGCTCATAAATGTGCGATAATAAATATCAGCAAACGAGAGCAACCATCGGTTTATGTCTCGCACTTCAAAATAAAATGGGATGACTACACCGTTTTCATTCCACAGTATGTTGAATAGTCGCTGCATAATGGCAGATTTGCCACATTTACGCCTGCCTAGCAAGGCACGAGATTTGGCTGTTTTTTTGGGTATTTGATGTACCCAATTTCTCAGTAATTCCATTTCCCGCTCTCTACCGCAAAACAGCGATGGCTCTCCAATTCCAACTCTCCCAATCAGCCGTCAATACTCCCTGCTCATGTAACCAATTCTCGATAG
>LUTY01000045.1 GCA_001640045.1 Candidatus Thiomargarita nelsonii
GTTTTTCAAAGTTTCTATAATGAGCCCCGATAAAGCAAACAGCTTTTTTGTGCCTTCAGATTCATGTTCAGTCATCACCGCTTTCGCTTTTGAAACAAGAAACCCTTTTAACGCTTTAGGTAATTCTTGGGGCAAATTCTGTTCTTTGACATCCACAACCTCAATATTTTCTATAGCGGTATCAGCTGCTTTAAGAAATCTCAGAATTTCCTGCTTGTCATGCGGATCTTTTAATTTTTTTAGCGTAAAACTTTCATAAGATGCCTGGTTAAGCGCAAATAACACATTAAAGTCATTTATAAACCATTCCAGAATCTGACCCGCAATACCGCTGTCATCAAGCTGCGCTACCACCGACAGCAAAAGTGCATTTTTTCTAATGTTGATTTTTTTAACTATTTCAGCCTCTTTAAAATTTTCGCCTAAGCTTATCGTATAACGATCATTTTCTTTGGATCGCTCAAATAGCGCAATCTCCTCTTGCTGATTGTTAGGTAGGTAATATAGCCACTCCTGATAAACACACTGGGTATCCACCACAAAACCATAGCGGTAAAGTATCTTTTTATAAATAAAGATAATTTCAAATTCGCTAGGTTGAACCTTGCTTTCTGTGCTGAATTTGAAAGGTTCAACATCAATTTCCTCACCTGATTGTGACTCCTTAGATGATAAAATCACCATATCCTTCATAAAGCGCATAGCCTTAACCAAGTTGCTTTTACCACTGGCATTAGCACCATAAATAACAGCCGTCTTTAAAAGATCATAATTGTTAATGCTAAAAACATTATCTTCATGTCCTGAAATATCGGCAGAAACCATACTCAGTGTGACCTGATTTTTGAAAGATAAAAAGTTTTCTACGCTAAATTCTAATATCATATCAGTTATCAGTTAATATGAGGAGTCCAAGATTTATCTTGGGCGCCTCGTCCAAAATAAATCTTGGACTCCTTTCATAGCCTCATTTCTTTCGCATAAGCACGCGCCGCTCGAATAAAACCAGAAAATAACGGATGTCCATCGCGTGGCGTTGAAGTAAACTCAGGATGGAATTGACAACCGATAAACCAAGGATGATGACTATTTTCCACCACTTCCACAAGATTGCCATCCGCCGACAAGCCCGCAAATACTAATCCCGCTTGTCGCAGCATCCCCATGTAATTATTATTAAACTCATAGCGATGGCGATGGCGCTCATGGATCATTTCTTTTCCATACAAATCATAAGTTTTTGTCCCCATCATCAGATGACAGTTTTGCCCGCCTAAGCGCATTGTACCGCCTTTATCGGCATTTTCATCGCGTTGTTCTATGTCGCCCCTATCTGTTGTCCATTCACTAATCAAAGCGATAACGGGATGAGGCGTATTAGACTCAAATTCCGTGCTGTGTGCCTTTTCTAAGCCAATTTCTCTGGCAAAGTCTATCACGGCAACTTGCATCCCTAAACAAATACCTAAATAAGGTACATTATTTTCTCGCGCAAATTGGGCAGCGCAAATTTTGCCCTCAATACCGCGCTCACCAAAACCGCCAGGCACTAAAACCGCATCTATGTTTTTTAAACACTCAGACTCTGGCGTTTCAAGCGCTTCAGAATCAATATAAATAATATTGACTTGAGTGCGCGTATGAATCCCCGCATGAATCAAAGCATCAT
>LUTY01000046.1 GCA_001640045.1 Candidatus Thiomargarita nelsonii
CGTCGGTTGTATTTCTTCAATGATTTGTTGACGCAAGACTTTTTCAAAGGCTTGAGTGACAATATAACTAGCGAGATTGGTTGACATGGCTTGAATCACGGCACCATCATATAAGTTGATCTCTTTACCAAAGGCTTTAAAGCCAAAAAATTCTTGGATTTTAGGGGCAAGGGCGGCAAATTGGGAGGGCAATTTGATATGTTGGGCAATCAAGCGGGCATAATAACCGATGACTTCTTCTGGAGTTTGGGCGGGCGGAATTTCATAAACGCGCTCAAATAATTTGTTTTTATTGAGTGCATCAATGCCTTCATAAGTAAACTTTTTAATGTCGATTTCGTTTGCTTTGAGAGGTAATACTGGCGTGTCAAAATCCATGACGTTGATTGCCGCGATTTCTTCTGCTAACGAAGTTTTTCTGCCAAGTGTGGGACTTAATTCGGGGATAGCAATATCAACCGCTTGTTTTTCGGCAACCGGCATGACGGTATAAATTTTGAGTTTGTCTTTACCCAGTTGAAAAGTGTCTAATTTAAGTCCTTCAAGTTTTTCTAAGTCTTCAACAAATTTTAAAAAGGCTTGATTACCAATAATATCAACGCGCTCCCGATAACCACCCACGCTACTACCACGAAACATTAAGCGTAAACCGCGCCCAATGGTTTGTTCTGGTAGAATATTGGCTTTGGCACCTTCATATTTAACGCTAGCTAACGCCGATTTGGCTTCCTCAATTTTAGAAATGCCTTTAATTGGGCGTTTGACAATGTTATCGACAATCGCTTGTTTGAGGGGATAGTCAGAAATCGTCCATGCAAATAAACCGCCTTTGGTATAACGGGGCGTTGCCGAAAAATCTAGTTGCGCCGCGATGGGGCGATTGCTATGTAAGCGTCTGATGACTTTATTCCATTCGCTGTCTTCATCATGGGTGTGGTGGGCTTCATCGTTTAATACAGCGAGCAAGCCCTCAGCTTGGGCGATACGTTCAGCAAAATCGGTGAGTTCTAATTTTTGGGTTTGGGGCTTATCACCAGGCGGTAATTTCTGCTGGCTCTTCCTCTTTTGAGGCATTAGCCCGTTCATAAAATTGTTGAATATTGGTTAAATATAATGCGCCGTTGCTATGGGTGCGTTGAGCCTCGCCGCGCATATAACATTCCATCTCCCAAAATAGCTTAAAATGTCTAGGGAATAAGGGATCAGTACGAAAAATATTGCCATTAGCAAAATCTTCTTTTAGACGTTCAAACACAATGACATTGGGTGCCAGCACTAAAAATGTTTTGGCATATTGCTCATCATCTTCACGCACTGCATTAAAATATTGCCAGACGATAGCCAATGCCATGACTTTAGTTTTGCCGCTACCGGTTGCCATTTTGAGGTAATAATTGTATAAATTCAATTTTCATTGTGGTATTAACAAATACTATTGTTGATTAACCATTTTCCTAAGCCCATCCCGAAAAACTTGAAAACTTTTTGATCGATTGTTTTCAATATCCATAAAAGGAGCAACCCGTTTGGCAAAGTCAGTTTTAAACAAACCTTGATAACCATAATCTTTGAGTAATTTGTCCAGAGTTTCCCAAGTCCCCCCTTTTATCGCATCAATGCCATTAAGTTAACATGTAAAATATTGATTTTTTATTATTTTTTGTGCTTT
>LUTY01000047.1 GCA_001640045.1 Candidatus Thiomargarita nelsonii
CTAAACTTGGGGCGTAGTTCTCCATTCAACATTGCCCGTGAGCTACAACTTTCCCCCTTTACACTGACGCAAGTGCAAGATTTGATGAGCCAATACACCACCGAAACGGGACAAGCTTTTGAAAAAGGGGTGATCGAAGAAATTCATCGCCTAACCGGTGGCCATCCCTTCCTAGTCAACCGGCTAGCACTCATTCTAAGCGAAGAGATTGCGACTGAGCGCACTCAAGCGATTAGCCACAGCCATTTGCAGAGCGCACTCAAAAAACGGGTACGCGAGCGCAATTACAATTACGAGAGCCTAATCCGCCATGCCAGCGAATATCAAGAACAAGTTTTGCGCCTATTGTTCGGCGCACGCCTCAAATTTACGCTCAATACGCCTTGGGTCAACGCGCTTAACATGCACGGCCTGATAATCATGAATGCCCAAGGCTTTTGTGAGATCGCTAATCCGATTTATGAACACATACTCACCGATTATTTCCAGCCGCTAGAATCGGATTTGCAAGCCGCTATTCTGGTCAATAGCTATGACTTACGCCAACATATCGTCGGCGATGAACTACAAATGGACCAATTGCTCTCTCGTTTCCGCCAATTTGTCGAACGGCGCGGACGGGAAGCCTTCAAAGTCACCCCCATGCCACAGGAAGCGACTGGCCAATATTTGCTGATGGCCTATCTGGATTTGCTGGTACGAGAAATTGGGGGAGATTTGTTCACCGAAATAGACTCAGGAGAAGGGCGAATGGACTTGATTGTGGTCTATCGAGGACACCGTTATGTGATCGAAACCAAAATCTGGTATGGTCCGGCCAAATTTGATAAGGGCGTAGAGCAACTAGAGGATTATTTGGAGAGTGAAGGAGCAAGCGTCGGTTATTTAGTCGTGTTCCACGCTCGACCCAATGTCTATGGGAAACTGACACACGAGCAATTGGAGTTGATCCTCGAACGCGAAAAGAGCCAAATTTATGTCTATTTTGTGCGCTTGGGCGTACTGTTTGAGGAGTCGGAAAAAGCTGTCGTGGTGACTATGACAGAAGACAATTCGAGCGGGAATGTCAAGAGAAAAAAGTCGGTTATCCTTTTGGCACAAGCCACATTAATATTAAAAATCTATTAGCACTCACCCAAAATTGGAAAAGAGAAGTGGGGATGGCAACTGCCTTGGAAAATTTAGCCTTTCCCTTAGAAGGCACTCATCACCGAGGCGTAGATGATGCTTGGAATATTGCGAAGATTTTGGCTTGGCTTTTAAAATGTCCAAGATAAATCTTGGACTCCTAAATACAGAGCAGCTTATAGGAGTGCAAGGCATACATTGCACCAAGAGGTGTCGCATGCGTTACTTCAATACCTACGGTCCCGTGAACGAAACCGAACATTATGTCGTCCCCCGCAGCGAGTTGGTTACGGCTCTCATCACACAAATTGAGCGAGGTACCTACTTTACCATCTATGCGCCGCGACAGATGGGCAAAACGACTTTGTTGCGCCGGCTGGCGGAAGTGTTGGATGAGAAACCAGATTATTTGCCGCTCACTTTCACTTTTGAAGCCTTTGAGAGCGCACCAGTAGCGGGTTTCATCTCAGCATTTAGTAAAGATATCGTTCAGAGCTTGACAACGACATTACAGAATGAGGGAGATACCACAAAGATTCA
>LUTY01000048.1 GCA_001640045.1 Candidatus Thiomargarita nelsonii
CAAGAGCCGTTTTCATTTAAGAATTGGTATTAAATCCTATTTATTAAATAAATAGGATTTCTTTGAAAGGCTGCAATGGAGTACAGCGGAATTGCCGTCCAGTAGAGCGTCTTGTTATGTTTAATATTGCTTGACTTCTGCATACAAATTTATCAAAGCCTCTCTTCTCAATCTGAATTTGGTTCCGTGATTATGTCCTGTCCTAGCGTCAAAATCTATGTAAACATCACCCTTTTCAATTGCGTTAATGAATCTATCAATGTCAAGCTTCTTTAACATGAAAATATCCTGATAATGAAAATGTAATTTTCCATCAATTTTTTTAGACTCTGCCCATACAAAAAAGCAATTATGCAGTTTTGTTCCTGCTTTATAAAATAAATCATCAAATCCCCAGTATGGCTGTGGAGTTAGTTTTTTATTCATTAAGTTTTTTGCCCATTCAGCATGGGCTTTGAGGTCAATTTTTTTACGGTTAAAATCGACCAAAACCTTTCTATCACTTCTATCAACTTTTACAGAAAACCCCCGGTTACTGTATTCACTAGCACTTATTGTTTGTCTAAAACTTTTTTCGTCATCTGAATATTTCCCACCGGCTTCTTGATGTTGCCAACCAAATTCAGGCAGCAAAATTGATGGAACAAATTTGTAAGCTCGCGGTGATGGCTCCATGTGAAATAATGTGATTAATGAAGTTGTATCCTTTTTTTGAGCTTTTAATTCCCATTCTGCTGCATTTGGTAAAGGTAAATTGTTTTCCTCAATACCTAATAAATCTTCAAGGGTATTTCCAACAGCACCATCGTTATTTTTTCGTCCAGTTGGAATCCAACCCATCTCACGAATTTCTATCAATGCCTTGATTAAACTTTTTTTCGTATAGGCTTTCATTTCAATTACAAATCATCAAATAATGTGGGTTGTTGTGCTTTTGATTGAATACTTTTTTGACTTATTATAGATAAAGGGTTTTTAAGCCTTTGAAGTGACATTTCACAATATTCAGGAGAAATGTCTATACCAATAAAATTTCTATCAAGGTTTTTTGCCGCTAATGCTGTTGTTCCTGAACCCATAAAAGGATCAAGCACTATTTGAGCATTTGTTGAAGATATTATTCTTTCTATTAACGCCACTGGAAAAGGGGCAGGATGTTGGTTTTTACTTTCTTGGCAAAATTCCCATATATCTCCATGTACATTGGCTTTCTTTGCTAATTTGAATTTTGGCTTGGCTATTAGATAGATCACTTCATAAGTTGGCAAAAAATATCCTTGATTAAAATTTATCCCACCTTTCCGTTTCCATATAATGATTTGTCTAACAGGAAAACCGGAGACAATATCAGACCTATCTTGGAGTAAACCACCCTGAACGCGCCATTTATGGTTATAAAAAATGGCACCATCATCTGGAATGACACGCAACATTTCTGTAAGACATGCTCTTTGCCATTTTACATATTCATCATGAGGCATATTATCATTGTAATGGGCGGTAGTAACGCACCACAAAAAACCGACTTTTCTTACGTAAAAGGGGAGCAAGTATATATTTGGCCTGACAATGACAATGCAGGCATGGCTTATGCTCAAACTGTAGCAAAGTTGGCGTATGAAGCCGGTGCTAGTGAAGTTTCTATTTTGTCGCCAATTCCTAATATAT
>LUTY01000049.1 GCA_001640045.1 Candidatus Thiomargarita nelsonii
AATCTTGGACTCCGACAAAAAAAAGCGAGCACCTCTTCTAACTTGAGATATTCAACCAGTTGATGTAGTCTCTTCGGAGTGATATTTTCGCTCCAAGCCATTGAGCAGCGGTTGGAAAGTCTGCACAATGCAATATTGATAAATCGGATTAGCAATTTCGCAAAATCCGTCTGTGCCGCCTTTCAATACGCCATAAGTCACCAATTCACTGATGTACTCGTTGCGGAGATTGAAGGGGAGCCCTGCATCATAAGAGCAGATTTCCATTAACAGGGGTTTAAATCGTGGATTGCTACGGATGTTAGTCGTCAAATGTGAGAGATGGACATTTTGTTCATTCAAAATCTTTTTGTGAGCCATCTCAAAATGGGCGACTGATATAGTTTCTTTACGCCCAATCCCCAGTTCCTCTGTCAGACATTGCGCCATTCGGTTAACGAGAAAGGCTTGCCCCCCGTTTGTTTGTGGAGACTTTTGATCACTTTTGGTGCAAAAGCTTGCCCAACTTCATCAGTGTACTGTTCTAATAGTGTATGCACCTGTGAAAGGGTGAAATTGGGGAGTGCAAACTCGTCTTGAATATTGAATGGCGAGATTGAGTGCTCATAGTTCAATTGAGTGATGCTTTTGACGCCAACAATTCCGATGCTGTGTGGACATCTGTTTTTTGATAGATAAATTCGGCGCAAAGTGTGCAAAAAATGACTGACTTCTGATCTGGGAATCCCATCAAATACTTGAGGATTTTAAAGGCTTAAACGAGAGAAATTCTTGGTATGCCGCGCTCATGTTAATCTTAATGCTGTCGATGGCAGGCGTACCGCCCATGGTTGGTTTTTGGGCAAAATGGTCAGTTTTTGCGCAAGTTGTACACGCGGGCTTTGTCTGGTTAGCCGTTGTTGCGGTGATATTTGCCATCATAGGGGCTTTTTACTATTTGCGAATTATCAAGCTGATGTATTTTGATAAAGCTGAAGACACGACACCGATTGATGCCGGTATGGATATGCGCGTCGCGCTGAGTGCCAATGCGTTGGTGATTTTGTTGTTGGGTTTGATGCCGCATACCTTGATGGTAGTGTGTTTGAGGGCGTTGGGAGTTGCATGAACAACATTGTGGTTCCACTTGACATGACTGAACACACGAAATAAAATTTTGGAAAATTATAGACGATCATACCGGTGCGCGTTTTCTGGTGACCTTTAATCAGGACCGTACGCACACTATTGCCCAGCCGTTTAATAGCGTCAGTGGAGCGCACGGGGTATGGCGCCGCAGCGGGATTGGCTCATTCAATGCGACGGACATTGCTTTCATTTATGACGCTAACGGTGATATCGAGTTCAAGCAGAAGGTAAGAGCGCAGATATTGATTGGCGATTGGCAGAGCCTGACTGCGACGTTGGTCATCGATATCTTGCAGCTTGATGGTACAGTCGTTCAAACAATCGAGACGACTGCTACAGGCACGCGCATCAACGTCGAGCCGATTGATTGATTTTGCGTGGCTGAAATTGGCAATGCGCCGAATTTATAGTCCCTAAAAATATCAACATTTGTTCTCGTTCCCACGCTCTGCGTGGGAATGCAGGCCTGGACGCTCCGCGTCCTGCTTAATAAGGCAATACGCCACTGCAAAGGAGAAACCTCTTCTTTGTTTTTCCGGT
>LUTY01000050.1 GCA_001640045.1 Candidatus Thiomargarita nelsonii
CTCCGGTGATAAAAATACTGGAAGGGTTGATATAATCGCCAGAGGGGACATTTTGGTCAGGCAGAAATGATAATTCTTGCCTTATCTCATCAAAAAAGTATTCTCTTGCCAAATAATTGTATGAAGATATAGCCGTCTGATCCAACTCATCAGAATCACGTTTACCTTGAAGTGCCTCAATGCTTTGTGCCATGGTTGCCACAGTAGGTGTCGCGAAAAATATCCTCACCGGCAATGCTATATCGAATGTCTGGGAAAGTTCAAGGATCAACTGAGTTGCCAGGATAGAATGGCCACCAAGATGGAAGAAATCATCAAAAGCCCCAACCTTTTCTACACCTAGCATACGGCTCCACATTTCAGCCAGTTTATTTTCTACCTCTGTTCTGGGTTTGACATAGGGGACTTTTATATCTGGCCTGATATGCCTTTTCACATTTTCCACTGTGCTTACTATTTTTCTAACATTCCGAAAATCCTCCGTCATCTCCTTAAGAAGTCCTGTTCTTTCAGAGGCTGGACGTATATTCCACCTCCTGTCAAGCAGGACCAACGCCGCCATGGTTTTAGTCCCCGGTGCAGAATCCCGATAGGTTTCCTCTGATTTGATGATCTTATTATTAGATTTTATCTCTGCAAGGCGGTTCAAAAGTTTATCAGGAGAGATAGAAATGATCCCTTTATCTTCAATTATGGGGTCACTAGTAACCTTACTGATAATATTGATTGCCAGCTCATTACGGTTAGTCTTTTCGTACTTGAAACAGAGGATAGTGCATGATCGTTCTTTTGCTATATCTCCAAGCTGTTCCAATACAATAAACTCAACATGACGACCTAATATACGACAATTGAGTAGAAAAGAATCCACAATTAGCTTATCTCCATCCACATTCCAAAAGACCGCTCCAGCCATTCCGTAATCACCAAAACGATCACTCACACGGATTCCCCAGCACTCAAAGCTTTCATTTTTAATCAATGCTGCAATTTCCAATTCTGGGCGTATTTCTCCCGTCAGGTTACATTCAGTTACCGTATGGGTCAGATGAGAGAGATGATCAGCATCCCGTATCTTAACAGGTTTGAAATCAACAATCAGGTTCAGTTTGTCGAAAAAGGTGTTTAAGTTGTCCTGTCCCCTATCAAAATCATCTTGCTCAGTGCTAGTCTCAGATATGTTTGCCCCTCTGGGAGGGAGTTGGTCAAGTACCCCAGATAACGATAGCTGATATTCCCACTCGGCTGGTTCCTCAGAAAGGATCACATAGTTGACATCAGGTAGGACTTGCATATTTGTCCCTGAGTTATTGCCAGTCCGTGAAATAACTGTCAAATGGCGTTGATTGACATGTAGATCCTCTGCAATAGCAGGTAATATAGCCCCTTGGTTTGTTACATTAAAGCGTTGTGCCGCAAAGTCACGTTCAGTCAGCAACATTTCCTGCCTAGCAAAGGCATCACGGATCGCATACTCAGGATACTTGCTACAAAGTACGAAAATTATCCCTGTTCGTTTGAGTTCTAAAAGAAACCTCTGAAAATCAAGGTAAGCTTCTCCAGAGTCTCCCTTTGCTAGATTAATCCCTTGCACCCCCTTCTCAGATAGCACACCATCCCAGAGAATATTGTCAGGCTCCAACACCAACGCCTTTGGCATCTGATG
>LUTY01000051.1 GCA_001640045.1 Candidatus Thiomargarita nelsonii
CGGGGTGTCAGTGCAAGGCCATAAAGTCCCAAAAGGGCAAGCGTTGTGAATAAGGTAATCTCCGCAAGGTCGGTAATTCAAAAATTCTTAATGGATTAAAAGGTAGTTAGGTTGACAGGTCGTCAGAAGCCTGTGAACAGTTGTCCGATACACATCCGATTAAAGGTTAATACCTAAGTTCACATTGTAAGACATACTTGAGGAACGAGGAGAAACAACGTTAGTTAGTCACTTGCTGGAGCGCAAGAGGGGTGGCAACACCATAGCGACAGCGTTGGGTAGGATTGAGTGCATAAGCCAAAGACAGTTGAAACCATCCATGGGGGAGACTGTATATGCTGACTCACTCACTAGAATGCTTAATTAAATAAACTAATGCATCTTCAACGGGAGACCGTAGACTCTGAAGATAACCGAGAGGTAAATTGTGGATATTCTCTGGAACTATCAATATCCAAAATGGGCGTTTGAATTCCAAGGTAATACACTGGGCAAACACCAAATGCCCAAATGGGTATGGCAAAGTAAATGCGATATCAATGTAATTATGAAATCATGGGATTGGGACACCATAATTTGGAAAAAGGTACGAAAGATTGTATTCAATTTGCAAAAGCGCATTTATAAGGCAGTGAAGTCTGGTAAGTATAGTAAAGCTCAAAGTTTAATGAGGCTATTAAAACACTCGACAAGTAGCACTTTCTATGCAGTCCGTAAAGTTACCACGGATAACACCGGTAAAAGAACGGCAGGCGTAGACCTTAAAAAAGCCAAAACGCCAAATGGCAAGATGAAGTTGGTTGAACAAGTGCTCAACATCTATAAAACGGGTTGGAAAGGTTACAAAGCATTACCGGCTAGACGGGTAATGATACCAAAAGCTAATGGTAAATTAAGACCATTGGGTATCCCTACCATAAAAGATAGAGCATTACAAGCATCCATGAAGTTAGCAATGGAACCATACTTTGAAGGGATATTTGAATCTAGCAGTTATGGATTCAGACCTGGTATGAGTTGTCACGACGCTATTGATAAAATAACAAACGTGCTACTCAGAAAACCAAAATGGGTTCTGGACGCAGATATCAAAGGAGGTTTTGACAACATTGACCATGAATTCTTGTTAAAGCAAATTGATACAACTAATAGGCCAATTATTAAGAAGTGGTTAAAAGCTGGGTATGTTTACGACAGTGAACTACACCAAACTGAAATTGGAACACCACAAGGTGGTACAATCTCACCACTACTAGCTAATATAGCTTTAGACCAAATGGAAACTGACCTGATTGAACATCTACGTGGGATAAAAGGTTGGAAAACCAAAATCGGCAGTACATCTGTACGCAATGTTGCAAATAAAAAAACCGGTAAATCTTATAAGTACAGACAGCTCTTAAAACTAGAACTAATAAGATACGCCGATGACTTTGTAGTAATCCATGAGGATAAAGAAGTTATAGAAGAATCAAAAACTTTTATTGGTCAATGGCTGAAGATACGTGGATTAGAACTATCGGGAGAAAAAACCAAGATAGTACACTCAACGGAAGGGTTTAACTTTTTGGGCCATCATATCAGACATTATAAGAATCGTATTAAAGGTACTTATAGACGGAAGTTGTTAAATGGTACAAAAACTGAACCAAACCGTGCAAACG
>LUTY01000052.1 GCA_001640045.1 Candidatus Thiomargarita nelsonii
GCTAGCGGAAGTTCTGATAAAACTGTGCGCGTATGGAATTGTGAGACTGGTAAAGAACTGCAACCTCCTCTAGTGGGTCATAAACGCATTGTTACGTCGGTGGCATTTGATCCACTAGGGCGGCGGCTTGCCAGCGCGAGTTTAAATGAAGGTGTGCGTCTGTGGGCGTGTGACACAGGCAAAGAGGAGTTGCCTGGCCTAGAAATGCCTGAAATCTCAGTTTGGTCAGTAGCATTTCATCCAGAAAAAGGACAACTATTAGCAACTGCAAATGAAGATAATATTGTCCGTGTATGGGATTGTGATACTGGTAAACTGCGATACAGTTTAAAAGGTCATCAAGATAGAGTTATGTCAGTGGCATTTAGTCCACAAGGACAGAGACTAGCCAGCGGAAGTTTAGATAAAAGTGTATGCGTATGGGCGTATGATACAGGTAAAAAGTTACATAGTTTGGAGGGTCACAAAGATAGGATTTGGTCTATAGCATTTGCTCCAAAAGGACGACAGCTTGCAAGTGGATGTTCTGATAAAACCATACGTGTATGGAATTGTGATAGTGGTCAAGTGTTATACCATCTAACCGGTCATCAATCTCGTGTTAGTTCAGTGGCGTTTAACCCACAAAAAGAACAGTTAGCCACTGGAAGTTACGATAATATCGTGTATATATGGGATTGTAACACTGGCAAAATGCTACATCGTATAGAACATTGTATAAAAGATCATGATTCCCGTATTTTATCGGTAGCATTTGATCCCAAAGGGCAGCGGTTAGCTAGTGGAAGTTCTGATAACACTGTGTGTGTGTGGGATTGTAACAGATGGCAAGTAGAGCATCGCTTACAAGAGCCTACTTCCCGTGTGTGGTCAGTGGCATTTGATCCAAAAGGACAGTGGCTAGCCTGTGGGAATGAGAATAGTAAAATATATATATGGGATTATGATGAAGGCATGTTACAACATCGCTTAGAAGATCATGACTCCCCGGTTAGATCAGTGGCATTTGATCCGAAAAGACAAAGGCTAGTGAGTGGAGATATTAAGGGAATTGTATATGTATGGGCATGGAACGAGGAAAAAGTGTTGTATGTCTTAAAAGGCCATAAAGCAATGGTTACGTCGGTGACATTTGACCCGCAAGGGCGGCGACTATTTAGTGGGAGTTTTGATCAGACTGTGCGTATATGGGATTGTGATACAGGCAAATGTATAAAGGTTTTGGAAAATCATTTGGGCAGTGTTAATACTATTGCCATTGCTCCCAATGGACGCTACTTAGTGGCTGCTGGCAGTGTAGGACGCTTACAGTTTTGGGATGTGGAAACCTACGAAACCTTCTTGTATCGCTACCACTTGGGTCCTGGCGCTTGGTTAGATTTGTTGCCCGATGGACGCTTCAACGCCAGCCCAGAAGGGATGCGTTCTCTTTGCTATACCGAAAAAGGCACATTGAATTCTTATACGGCAGAAGAATTGGTGAAGCTGTTTTATGATCCAGAAGGGGTTCAAGAAGTATTGGCACGGTATGTGTGATTCATTTTGAAGATGAATCTGTTGCAGGCCCGGACGCTCTGCGTCCTGCTCCGAATGACATAATGAAAATCCTGGATAAAATAATGCAAGCGATAGAATTTAGTTATGAATCACATGATGGCATGA
>LUTY01000062.1 GCA_001640045.1 Candidatus Thiomargarita nelsonii
CAGAGCTAAAATTTGTACACTTAGCCGAAAATACCGACGTAAGGTTTCCTGTTCTGCCTGTACGCGGGAAAATAACGGCAGCAGCAACGCTGAAGCCAGTTTTGCGAGAGTCATAGCAATCATCATAACAAGAGCAAAAGCAACAGAAAAAACACCAAGCTCTGCCATGGAATATGCTGTTCCCACAATAAGTCGATCTCCCTGAAACACTCCAAACATCAGTAATCCGTTGATCAAGAGTGGCCATCCAAAGGCCAACAAACGAGAGGCATAGACGCGATTCCAGCTAACTTGATAATTCCGTTTGGCAACGATATGCGAAGCCAACAACATCATGAGTGCCTGGATGATCACCAACCACAGAATCGCAGAATAGTCACCTAACCAAATCACCATAGGCCAAGCTGCAAGGGTAATGATTGCTTGAGGTGCTATTTCCACAATCACGGACGGAATGAATGTCAGGTTGCGCTGCACTCGTTTCCAGTCCAAATGCATAAATCCTTGAAGAACCGGTACGATGGCTACGTATTGAAATGCCCAAACAGCTTGTGGCGTATCAAACATTCGCGCAATAATCGGGGCTAAGGCCAAAATTATCGCGCCCATCAACAAGCCACGGCTGACTTGGAAAAGATGAGACACCGCCTGAAGCTGAGGGTCATCACCATCCTGTGCCTGCACCAGGAGCATTTCGACCCCCAGATTGCTGCTCATTTCAAGCAATGAGATTGTGATCGCAAAGGTCGCTGCGATCCCCATGTCTTCCGGGGTGAGCATTCGCGCCAGAATGATGTTGCGAACAAACATCAGTAATTGGGCTATCACCTGCCCGACAGTTAATATTGAGCCCCCTTTGAGTATCTCCGCTCGTAATCCCATCACGCTTGATCCGTCAAAAAATCAATACTCGGTTCTCCAAAACTGGTTGCAATAATTTGATCCATCTGGCGTTCCGCTTGCCGTTTGACATTCTGAATGCGTTCAGCCAAATGTGACCGCGTCAATTCACGTTGTTGAAAGGATAAAAACAATCCATTCACCATCTCGTCTGTGGTTAGCTGACGGGGATCCTTCACATGTTCACCCTGACCACAGGTTTCAAACACGCCTTGCGTTTTTATACTGTATGCAATAGCGGCTGTTGGCACACCTGTTGATAGACCAGCTATCGTCGCATGCATACGGGTACCACAAAACCAATCACAATGAGAAATTATCCATTTCATCTCGGATTGGTCGTAATCAGCTGGTACGATTGCGAGCCGCTTATCGGCAATATCATGTAACTCGTTTGCAACAGCTTGATTTGCACTTGGGTCTGATTCGTAATGCCCAAATTCAACCAACACATGCGGTATCAACAAAATGTGTACATCAGTTTCTTCCAAGACACGACGAAGAAATTCTTTTACGACCTGTCTGTAGTCAGCGCGGAATCCATAACGTTGCACTGCCGCTTTCGGGTCGTTATAAATCAGGCCACTAATATTGAAACCGATGGTTGGTCGTTCCCGTTCAGCACTTAACCAACGGAGGATTGGTCCTGGGAGAGGCTTGACCGGTTCAAATTTGGGTAGCAAAAACGCTACATCTACGCCAGAATGATGGCGGTTCGGGTCAAATGCCTCTCCGAGCAATTCACATAACGCCACAAAACTTCGTTCGTCACGCGCCCATGCTGCTGTTGCCCCACGCACTATACGTTCTGCAATTCGTTTGCAACGAGCACTCTTGAAAGGACCGTATGTCTGAGGAAGAAGGAGCAGGGGCCGTTGCTGTTGGAGTGTGATCAGCTTGGGCAGTGCCACCCCATTGAAACGCCTTCTTCCATACAAATCGGTAAAACTATCACCTCCGCTGATATCAAACACAGCATCAGCATGTGCTATCGCACGTACACCTGGATTCCCAAGTCCTCCAAACCAGGCACTCATCCGCATATTCCACAGATTTTCCCGGCGGTATAAGCGGCGTGAATGAACTGCGCCACAGAGTTGATATTCAAACGAGCAGCCATTATCCGTGAAAGTGGCCGAACGAACCCCTTTGCCACAATCAAATACGGTCAGTCTCGCGTTAGAAACTCGCCTGACAACACCTGCGATAGTAGAGGCGCATAATGCAGACACACCAAGGTTATTTGTATCAGGCAATGCCCCTGCTAAGCATATTGATATTCCTTTATTCAAATCCGAAATCAAATTAACTCCTGTACCCTCAAAAAAAACATCAGTTAATTAGGTCTGCTTAGATCACAATTTGGTTGTTAAATATTGACATTGTTGATAATCAATCAATCCGAACAAGGGAGTAATCAACCCACTATCTCCTCGCCGCAGCTTGGAGTTACTTGATAAAAACTCGTTCGGTGGGGTGTAACCAGATTCTAACATAATCACCCACTTGTTGAACTAGCTTTTTAAACGAAAATTTGGACTCGCTCTTTCTCAAAATATTATACGCGCCATTGGCATCAGCATTAACTAAAGTACCATCTTGGCTTCGGTACAAACCGCGTTTGATCCGTTTGCCGCTATAAGTCGGTTTGGCCTCTTTGTCATACTTTTTAGGCATTTGGTCTCCATCAACAAAACTTGCTTTTGACGTGTAGCTCTCGTTTGCAACTTTTAATTTGATTCCATGTTGCCCTAGTTTATAGCGCAATTTATCTATAAACTGGCCTAGAGACAAGTTCACAAAGTTTTGATTAGTTTTTTTACCTAGATTGATATGATCCAAAGAGTTAGCGACATCACCAACGATAACTTTTGAAATCTCATGAGTTAAACAGGTTTTGACGACATGTGCGGTGGCTTTATGCAAGTAATCAGTGATTATCGCATTGCGCCAATCAGTTAATTGTTGGAGTCTATTTGACCATTTTCTACCTCTTGATTTTTCAAGTTGAGATTGGATTTTAGCCTTTCGCTTGTTGTAGTAGGCATTAATTGATTTAATTCGCCGACCATCAATGATAAAAGGCTTGATAACGCCATTAGTTACACAAGTCGCCAAGTTATTTAAACCCAAGTCGATTGACATGACTTTATCATTTGGAACGACTTGCTGATAGGTCGCTTGATTTTCCTCGTACACAAAAACGGCTTGGAACGAGCGAGGCTTTGGGATAATCTCTACCTGTTTGATAGTTTTACCTATCAGGGGCAATGGTAAAGGAATCTTTAATTCTTTCCCCTTGGTTCGATCCAGAATGACTTCACCATTTTTTATTTGGAACGCACAAGTGTTGTAAATCAGATTATCGTACTGACTTTTCTTGAAACGGGGCGGCCTTGGTTGTCCCTTATATTTACTCGGATTTTGTTTGAAATCCTCGCTGGCTTCAAAGAAGGATTTAAAATTCTTATCAAGTCTTCTTAAGATTTGTTGAGATACCGCGCTTTTCAGGAAACGATAATTGATTTCACCCTCAAGGTTTTCAACCGGCTTCATGGCTTGATCCATTTGAGGATAGGTAAAATACTTACCCGTTGCTTCAAAAGCTTCTCGCAAAGTCCACAAAGTCTGGTTATAAAGATTCTTAGCGTGGTGAGTCAATTCCCTTAGCCGTTTGAACTGTGACTTATCTAAACCTCTAATTTTGGTTTTGAGTGCTTTCTTCATTGAGTGCCTCTATAGCACGTTTGACTCGACGTTTTGAGTAATGTTTCATTGAAAAACAATGAATCAATGTGATAATTTCGTTCATTATCTCCTCACTATCTAGTTTTTCATTACTATGGCCATTAGCCACAATTATTTCCGTTCCGAATTTAAGGAACAAGTGTTTAAACAATCCAAAACCAACTCGACTTAGGCGATCTTTATAATTTATGAAAACCTTATCAACCTGTCCATCAATAACCAAATCAAGTAAGTCAAAGAACGGTTTTCGTTTTTCAAAGTTGATCCCACTGGCAATGTCAGAAAAAACCTGGTCAATTTTTATGCCTTGAGACAGACAAAAACTTTCAAGTGCCTCAATTTGACGTGCTAAATCGGCTTTCTGTTTGCTGGTCGAAACTCGCGCATAAATGATTTTTAAGCGGCATCGTGGCGAGCCTAAATACTCATAAACATCATCTACTTTGTAGTCATATTGACCATTAGGTTTTTTTGAGACACTGAAAACGCCTGATTTTACTAGCCTTGAATCGTTCGAACGTGATAGCCCAGTCAGTTTTAAAACTTGCTTTCATCGGCGGGCATTCTAT
>LUTY01000054.1 GCA_001640045.1 Candidatus Thiomargarita nelsonii
GGTTTCAGACCATGCCCCTATCCAGACATTTGAGTTCTGAATGTAAACATTCAATCCGTTAGTGACACCGCCTTCTTCATAAATGATTTGTCTGGCAATTGTGTCGTTGGCTTTGTACCAAAATGCGGCCGTTCCCACATAAACAGGATTATCAAAAGTCGGGTTGGCATCTGTAAAGGGATCATCAAGATAGATATAATCATTCTGGGCTATCAGCCCATCACTTAAGCCAGCTAAAGCCGTTTCTGCCGCTAAGCAAGAAAAGCAAGCTGCTGCCAGGCTCAATTTCGCGAGGTTCTTCATTTATATCTCCTTTTTTGGTTGAGGCAAGGTGGATACGCGCTACAAACTTTGAACTCCATCACTACCCATTTCAATCGGTTCAAAGCGGCTATTACCGATTGATTGTATTGCTAAAACACATACACTTAAAGACGGTGCAGTTCTATGCAGCCGACTTGAAGTGAAGGTAAACAGTCGGCAGGTAAACCAGTTATACAAAATTTTACCAATTTCTCAACGCCGGGCTTGCAAGCACTTTCTTTGTCTAATTTACGGTAAGTGTCAGTTTCGTTGACTGAGGACAAATCGTTATTTAGGTAATATATCCACGTTTCAATATTGCGCTTAGGCACCAAACGCACAATTTTTTCTGTCTCTTGCGGTAAGGGAACTAATTGATTTAACCGCTCTGACACCATTTGGGTATCGGCATCAATCATGGTAACAAGTGCCTTGGATAAATGACGTTTTTGTCGTAATACCATAACTTGTATGGGATATTCACGACGTACATATTGCTCACCCGCGCCTCTCCCTTCAGGACATACCACAACTCTGATTTGTCGCTCTGTCACGCTATGCCGTTTTTTTAAATAATGGCGAATAAAAACTTCATGTTGTCTGTCCTCACAGAGAATCACGATTTGGGAATAGCGCTTACTTAAACAATTAGAGCATTCCATCATCATAAGTCGATTTTTACGCAAGCATCCAGAAACAGCAGGGCTCCTTGCTCTTTCTGATAATCCGATTTTACTTGTCAAAATGCTCAATAAACAGGATTGTTATAATGCCATTAGCAGTTTTTATGCTATACACACCACCCCTAAAGATGTTCAACTATTGACCGAAGCTTTAGAAAATCATAGGGCTCTCATGTGTCAACTTGCCGAACGTGGCATTTTGGGTGCAGCAACCGTGTTTATTTTTCCACGTCATACCAAGGCATTAATATCAAGAAGGTTATCAATCAAGGTAAAAAGCTGTCTTGTCGTGACTGAAATACGCTTCGCTTGTTTAACCATGTCATTTTTGGACATCGTCTCATAATCAAGTTCAATCACTTCTGCCGCAGACTGAATCGCTGTCAAGGGATTTTTTATGTCATGGGCGGCAATGCCTAAAAACTCATTTTTCTCCTGATTGAGTTTAATGAGTTGCTCATTCTGAACTTGCAATTGGTTTTGCAACTGGCGAATGGTTAGGTGCGTATTGATACGGGCTAACACTTCCTCTTGTTGAAAAGGTTTAGTCACATAATCCACCGCCCTCCAAGCCAGTTGCCGTTTGCAAGATTTACTCGCCCATATTTATGTGCTGGTGCCCGTGTTGGATAATGACAAGCATTATTGGATTGGTGAAGCTGAAGTGGAAAAAC
>LUTY01000055.1 GCA_001640045.1 Candidatus Thiomargarita nelsonii
GTGTCGCTGATTATCGTGATAGTTGCCTACACAATATCTCAACAGAACTTTCTCAAGGGGTCGATTCCAGTGGTTGCCCGTTAGATAGGGATCAGGATGGCATAGCAGATTATCAGGATTCCTGTCTAGGGACATCTGCTGGTGTAAAGGTTAAACAAAATGGCTGCCCGGTACCTTCATCCAAGCATTCATCCACAGGTAAGTTCTTCCGTGATCGTCTATCAGATGGCAGCCAGGGGCCAGAAATGGTCTGGATTCCCGCCGGCTCCTTTAGGATGGGTGATATACAGGGCAGCGGTGGCTCTGATGATAAATCGGTGCATCGAGTGTCAGTGAATCGTTTTGCAATGGGCCGTTATGAGGTGACAGTGGGCTCCTTTAGGAAGTTTATAGAATCTTCTAGTTACAAAACAATCGCTGATAGATTTGGTAGTTGCTCTGTGTATGAAAATAGGGGGTTTCAGTGGAAGAGGGGTGCGAATTGGGATCGCACTAATTTTTCTCAAAGTGAGATTTCTCCTGTGGTCTGTGTGAGCTGGACTGATGCGGTAGCTTATACGAAGTGGTTATCCGAACAGACGGGGCATAAATATCAGCTTCCAACAGAGGAGCAATGGGAGTATGCAGCACGAGCTGGGACAAAGACAAATTACTGGTGGGGTAATGAGGGAACTCATGAGTATGCAAATTATGGGAAGGGATTGAATAGTGTGGAACGTGAAAAAAAACTCTCTTTGAAAGTAACTGTAACAAAGGGAAAAGATCAATGGGTTTATACTTCTCCGGTTGGTTCATTTTATCCCAATCAATTTGGATTATATGATATTGCTGGTAACGTAAGAGAATGGGTATCTGGTGAGTATAAGGGGAACGGGAAAGACTTGATTAAATCTTGGGATGGGGAGTGGCGTATGATGCGCGGTGGCAGCTGGTATGACGTACCGCGGGCTTTGTACTTTCGTGGTCTCTATACCAACTCGACTGACCGCAATACTTTTGTAGGCTTCCGCGTTTCGAGGGAGCTCGATTAACTCCTTTCCGTTTTCACTTTTACTCTCGGACACTTTTTTGCTTTGCGACGAACATCATTTCAATGAGTTACTCTTTTTCGGGTATTTTGTCGGAACCGAAAGGCAATTCCTTGTGGTTGCTAGTTGCTTCCCTCAAAATACCTGAAAACTTATGTTTCAGTACTTACTGTTTTTCCATAAAGTTTAGTTTTTTTTATTTTTTTGCTTAAAAGGGAAAAAGTCTTAAAATGATCTAGGATATTAATCAATATAATTTTAAATATTATTTAAATCAATAGCTCAAATTATTTTAAAAATTATTTTAAATAATTATTTAATTGAATTATATATTTATAAAAAAAACGTTATTGTCATTTACTAGCGTTACTTCGTTTCGCTACTAAATGACAATAAATAAATTTTTTCAAAAACTGTCATAAAATAAAGATAAATAATTTATATTAAATCATTTTGTCATTATTTAGAGGTTACCTGCTTATGTTAAGAGCTTATGAAGAGATTATAGATTTTATCGCCGAAGGAACTACCCCGGGGCAAGTCGTGGCTTTTCGACCCTCCGAAACCACCAAAGTTCGAGTCGAAGATTTGATTGACCGTGAAAAAACAACTGGACTGTCGTCCGATGAA
>LUTY01000056.1 GCA_001640045.1 Candidatus Thiomargarita nelsonii
AGCTCAAGCGTATCATCAATGGGGCTTGCCAATTGAAGCGATCTCCTTGCCTAAAAAGAGCATCGTTCAACTATTGTATCGACCAAAAGTAGAGGAGCCAACAGTCCAATCTTTGCCGATATTGTTTGAGTTACAAGCGACTCAAAATCCGGCTAACCTAGCAATTGTCTCTAAAAATCGGCAACTGACCTACCAACAACTCAATGAACAGGCTAATCAAATTGCTTATCAATTACAACAGTTAGCGATTCAACCGGAACAGTTGATAGGTTTACACCTTGAACTGTCTATTGAGGCGATTATCGGCTTATGGGCTATCCTCAAAGCAGGTGCTGCCTTTGTGCCTCTTGATTCAAGTTATCCTCCTGAGCGCCTCCAGCATATATTGAATGATACCCAAATTTCCGTTATCCTAACTAGTCGGGCCGGGACTGATGGTTTGCCCCCGCACCAAGCCAAATTACTTTATGTGAATGAATTGCTCACAGATTCTTTAATCGAAACTCATCAATCAAAAATCGTAAATTCCAGCAATTTAGCCTGCTGTCTCTACACCTCTGGATCAACCGGGCAACCGAAAGGCGTATTACTGGAACACCAAGCTTTGGTGAAACATTTTGCCAGTCTACAACAGTATTACCAACTGACACCGGCTGATCGGGTGTTGCAGTTTGCCTCACTCAATCACATCGCCGGAGTCGAGCAGGTTATCATGGCTTTGTTAAGCGGAGCTACTCTGATGGTGCCAGACCAAAAATTGTGGACGGTCAGTGAATTCTTGCCAAGGGTCAAACAGTATGGCTTAACCATGGTTGATTTACCAGCGAGTTACTATCAAACCTTAGCTCAAGAATGGGTTACTAGCCACACCACTTTACAAGATACCCCTTTACGCTTACTAATTGTAGGGGGAGAAATGACCACAGCCGAAGGGATGGCATTGTGGTCCAAAATTGCCGCTTCTAAAAGTCGTTTTCTCAATGTATATGGCATGACCGAGGTCAGCGGCACGGCCACTCTATTTGAGGTGCCAATCAATTTGAATCAAGATTGGCAAAGCCTACCAATCGGTGAACCATTGCCCAATCGGATGGCCGACATTGTGGATGAACAGTTACGACCGGTGCCTTATGGCGAAAGCGGTGAAATTTGTATTGGTGGAGCAAGTTTGGCGCGGGGATATTTGAATCAGCCAGAGTTGACCGCAGAGAAGTTTGTGATTAATCCGGTGGATGAGGGACGATTGTACCGCACTGGCGACTTGGGCCGTTTTCTGCCTGATGGCAACCTTGAGTATTTAGGCCGGAAAGACTATCAGGTGCAGATACGGGGCTTTCGGGTGGAGTTGGGGGAGATTGAGGCCGCTTTGCTGGCACATCCGGCAGTAAAAGAAGCGGTGGTAATGGTTCATGGTGAGGGAGCTAATAAACAACTGGCTGCTTATGCCGTTGGTCAAAATACGGTTAATAATGCTCCGATGCAATTTTTTTGGGAACCGGATGAACAGTACCGAAATGAAAAGGGGGTATTAAGTAACCCTACAGAACGAATTTCCTTTAAACTGCAACAAAATAATTTGCGGTCTGATTTAACATCACAGATTAAACTGCAAAAACCCATAACAGATGAAATTAAACAACAGTATCTAATTCGTCA
>LUTY01000057.1 GCA_001640045.1 Candidatus Thiomargarita nelsonii
ATGTCTGTACGGTTGGAAAAAATGCCCGCAAGGGAAAATGTAATAGGGTGTACAGGGAATTGTTTAACGGCAGTATCAACCCATTTATGATAGCTCTTTTTATCGTTTTCGTGGTTATACCATTGAATAAGTTTAAGATAACTGGCTTTATCATCGGGATCCAGGCGTAGGCTTTCTGCTAAATCCTCGGGCACTTGGTAGTCATCAAATATCTCACCCGATCTTTCAGCAATTTCCACCAAATGACGCATAATTAAGGCGGCTTTTAGCCTGTTGCCTTCTTCAGTGCTTTGTTTGAGATTTTCAACACATAAACGCCAATATCTGTCAGCCATCTCGCTTTGTTCATGTCGTTCATACTTAAGAGCGGTGATGCGATTTTTTTCAAAGGCAGACAGTGAGCCAAATTGATTTTCATAAAATTTAACACCAGCGGGATAGCTCGGCAATAGGGCGAAACAAAATTGACGACTGTAGTTGTCACCCAAATTTTTTCGACTGGCGGCTACAACTTCTAAGAGTGCTTTAGGGCTCCCGTCTCGTTTAGCAGCCGTCTGCAACATGGAAATGACTTTGAATTGCTCCTTGTCCCATCCTTTTAAGCCTGCTATAAATAATTGTTCCTGCTCGCTGAGTTTAGACAAAGCGGTTAAGAGAGTTTCGCCATCTTGTCCAACTATTCGTACTAAGGCGGCAAATTGTGCATACACTGAATCCGCTGGCACTTTTTCTAACAATTGATTGGCAGCGTTTGGGTCCACTTCAATCAAAAGCAATGCCTTGAGAATAGGGCGAAAATCTCTATAAGGGGAGCGAAAGGGAATTTTTTTCAGAGACGCCTCAACGGTTTTGTCGTCGCCTTGAAAATAAGCCTGTAGTGCATCCCTAATAAGTGCATATTGTTTAAGTAGGGGTGTGTCTTGAGGAAATGCCTCTATGACATCGCTGCATCCCGCAAGCAGTAAGGCACCAAATTGGGCTTGCAATTGTTGTATCGCATTATCTGGCAAATGTTCAGCAGATTCAGTAAAAAAGCGAACGGCTCGAATATAACGACCCGCACGAATGAGCCAATAGATATATTGATCGAGCGATTTTTTATAGGGGCATAAATTGGCCCTATTTTCCCACAACACGGCGGCTTCTTTGTACATTCCCTTGTTGGCTAAGCTTTGAGCACGTCGCAGATAAGCTTTAGCGAGTGCGGTTTGCCATTCATCACGCGATTCTTTTTTTAATAATCGTTTATAACTCTCAATAGCTTCTTTATAATGACCCATCGCTAGCAATTTTGCGGCATTGACTTGCAAGGTTTCAATGGATGTATTCTGAGAGATTTTTTTCTTTTTAGGCATTGGTGTATTAGGTAAAAAAACTATTTATAGCGTTACTATTCGTAGAATTAATTTAAGCTAATAAAATTTTTATAATTACAATTTAGACATAAGAAAAACATTTTATCAAATTGGTGACAGATATGCGAGTTATGAATAACTTAAACCCGTGGGATTTTGGCAACTCTACTGGGAACGGTGCAATTTTAGGATGATTAGTATTTAATTATTGTTATAATGCCCATGTTCGGATATCTAAAACCATCCGCTGAGGAAAAACATGTGCCGACGCTTCGAGTCGAATACCCGGAGATGATTGAA
>LUTY01000058.1 GCA_001640045.1 Candidatus Thiomargarita nelsonii
GGGCAATTCACTTTGGCGGGGTGCGTGCTAAAGGGCCTTTTATCGCCGTCAATTGCTCAGCCATTCCCAATGAGTTAGTAGAGTCGGCTTTTTTTGGGCATGTACAGGGCGCCTTTACCGGCGCAAACCGTGATCGCAAGGGTTATTTTGAACAGGCGGACGGTGGCACCCTTTTTCTTGATGAAATGGGCGAGATGCCTTTGTTGTGGCAAACTAAACTCCTGCGTATCCTAGAAGATGGTCTTTTAACGCCGGTGGGAGGTAGTCAAAGCAGAGCGGTAGATGTTCGTATTATCGCCGCCACCAATGCCGACTTGATGGCAAAAAAAGCTGATGGCACCTTCCGAAAAGACCTCTACTACCGGCTGAACGGTTATACCCTAGCCGTTCCCCCACTGCGCGAACGCAAAGAGGATATTACACCACTGGTGACACATTTTCTGGATCAGTTTGCTCAGGATATGGGACATAAAAAAACGGTGTTGACTTCTTCCACCTTGGCTATCCTAGAAAATTATCACTTCCCCGGCAATGTGCGGGAATTAAAAAATATCGTTGAACACGCGCTGATCCGTAGTGATGGCAGCACAATTCAGCCACATCATTTGTCGGTTCTTGAACCCGAACCGGCATTATCAGTCTCACAAGTTACTCAGCCACCCACTGGGATGGAGCCAGTTAATGATCAAGAGAAAATACTGGTTTATGTACACCGCCACGGTACTATCAACAATTCCCAATGCCGCGAACTGTTAGGAAGCGACCTCCACCAAGCCCATTATAAGTTGAAAAAAATGACTGAAGAAGGCTTGCTGATCCGTAAAGGCACAGGGCGTTGGACTAGCTATAGGCGGCCTTAATAATGCCGACATCCCACTGCCGAAATTTTATATTCGTAATCTAGTCGTAGTCTAGTCGTATTTTAAATCTTTAAAAATCATGTCATTAACTATTTTTATTCGCTTACTACTCAAAATCTATTAGTAATGATGCCGCCATTTATGGGATTTTATTTTGTATATACTTGAAATTAATGTTTTTTTAAAAGTGGAACAGAATTTGTAGTAAGTTAGTTGTTTCGGGAATGGAGCGGAGCGGATTTCCCGAAACAACGAAATGTTTCGCAACTTCAAAAAAATGGAGATTAATAATGATGAGATTAACATTACTCCTTTCTATGCTCGTACTTGCTTATTCTAGTTGGGCAGGTAGCATGGTCACAGGAGACGTAGATGGTAATGGTAAAGATGATATTGCTATTGACTTTGGTGCTGATGGGCAGTGGCTTTGGATGAATAACAGCAGTTGGACTCAATTCGATGACATGGCACTCGACAGCATGGTTAGCGGAGACTTAGACGGTAATGGTAAGGATGAGATCGTTACTGACAATGGTGTTAACGGCGTGTGGATACGGATGAACGATGCCTACTGGACTCGTCTATTATGTCCTAATGGCTCTATTAATGACTGGCCAGCCTATAGCATGGTAACCGGAGACGTAGATGGTAATGGTAAGGATGATGTCGTCATTGATTATGGTACTAATAACGGCGTGTGGAAATGGATGAATAACAGCAGTTGGGTGGAATTGACTCATGGAGCCTCAAACGACTTCTCACCCTTAACCAAGCAGATAATTACCGGAGACCT
>LUTY01000059.1 GCA_001640045.1 Candidatus Thiomargarita nelsonii
TTAAAACGTTTACCAAAAGAGGATGCTCATTATAATCAATTAGTTCTCATGGCAGGCACTATCGTTTCTTCGACGGGCAATATCGCGGAGGCAGAAAAGTTATTTGTTCAAGCGCGAGACGCTGCCCAAAATACTAGCGAAAAAGCGTTAGCGTCTTTTAATCTTTTTCAAGTACGGCTGCGGAATAAGGAATATCCCAAGGCTTTAGCCGATTTGCAATCCGCGATAGAGTGTGATCCACATTATGCCTTGCATGATATAGGCAGATATCCCATTGTGCGGCTTTTGGGCGCAGGCGGGATGGGCTGCGTCTTTTTGTGCGATGAGCAATGGGGAGAGAAACAAGTAGTGGTTAAATGTTTTTGGGAGGGGCACAAAGGCTCGCGTCAAGCAGTTTTCGGCGAAGCCATGATCATGCGTGAAATCGCTGGTGCCTATGTGCCAAAACCTTTAGATTGTGGCTATGTGGATGCTATCCGACAGGAAAAGCCTTTTTTCGTGACTGAATATGTCGATGGTGCTTTAGATGGCGAAGATTGGTTAGCAGAACATGGCAAACTCGACGTGCAAACGGGCATTGCGGTGGGCTTAGAAGTGGCCAAAGGCTTGCAAGTCGCGCACGATAAAGGTATTTTTCATCTGGACTTAAAACCGGCCAATTTGTTATTTAAGCAGACGGAATCGGGTTTAAGGGTGAAAATTATTGATTTTGGGCTGGCACGGGTGGCGACTTCTTTGCAACAAGAAGCGGTCTCGCGGGGCAGTAGCAGTGGTATGACGCTATTTGGGCAAGCGATCATTGCGGGGACTTTGGATTATGCGCCGCCAGAGCAGTTGGGGTATGGAGAACCGAATGCGTCTAGCGATTTATATGCTTTTGGGGCGACTTTGTATCGCTTAATGACGGGAGAAAGTCCGCGCAATTTAAATCCACGCCGTTTAGCCGATGCAGCATTATTTGAGTTGTTGTGTGACTGTAAGGAAGAAGAACCCACTCGTCGTCCTTCGATAGGGGCGCTGATTGCGCGTTTATCAGAGTTGTTGGCGCCCTCTTTGAAACCGGGTGATATTTTCCGTGATCGTTTGCAAGATGGGCGTGAGGGTCCTGAAATGGTGATTATGCCTGCTGGGCGGTTTCGGATGGGGGATATTCAGGGAACGGGCTTTGATAATGAGCAGCCCGTGCATGAGGTGTCGGTGGAAAGTTTTGCGATGGGGCGTTATCCCGTTACCTTTGCTGAATATGATAAGTTTGCTGAAGCCACTGGTAGAGAAAAGCCAGATGATGAGGGCTGGGGACGTGGTAATCGACCGGTGATTAATGTTTCTTGGTACGATGCCGTCGCCTACACGGAATGGTTATGTACACAAACGGGGCAGCAATATCGTTTGCCGACGGAAGCCCAATGGGAATACGCCGCCCGAGCCGGAACGGAGACGGATTATTGGTGGGGTAATGAGATTGGTCAAAATCGGGCTAATTGTGATGGCAGCGGAAGTCAATGGAGTGATAAACAAACGTCTCCTGTCGGTTCTTTTGCGCCGAATCCCTTTGGTTTATATGATACGGTGGGGAACTGTTGGGAATGGCAGGCTGATAAATGGCATGAGAACTATGAAGGTGCGCCGACTGATGGCTCTGTCTGGGAA
>LUTY01000060.1 GCA_001640045.1 Candidatus Thiomargarita nelsonii
TACAAGAACAATCCAGCCCTCTTGGATTACTCACTGTGGTGGAAAATAAAAAAATCCCCCTTCGCTACGCTCCCGGCTTAAGTCTCAACAGCACCGCTTTTCCGCCTGAACAATTAGGCGTTTTTACAGATGGCGATGCTTTAAGCGTGATCAATCGCTATACGGGGCAAAAGTTGAATTATCTGGATTTTTTGACCTCTGCGCTCCCCTATCACTTGTTAGATCGTCCCAAAGTTTTATTATTGGGCGCGGGCGGAGGCAGCGATGTTCTACAAGCTCTTTATCATAACGCTAGTCATACCGACGCAGTGGAATTAAATCCGCAAATAGTGAATTTGGTCAAACAGGAATATGCTGATTTTGCTGGTAGGCTTTATGACAAGGTAGATATTCATATTGCAGAAGCGCGTGGTTTTGTCGCGGGTAGCAAAGCAGATTATGATTTAATCCAAGTTGCATTATTAGACTCCTTTGGTGCTTCCAGTGCTGGCTTGTACGCGCTGAGTGAAAATTATTTATACACTGTTGAAGCTTTAGAACAATTTTTGGCTCACCTCAAGCCCGGCGGTTTACTTGCCATCACTCGCTGGCTCAAGTTGCCACCCCGAGATAGCCTTAAATTATTCGCTACCGCTGTGACAGCGTTGGAAAATGGAGGCGTAAAAACGCCGGGCGAGCATCTCGCCCTGATTCGTGGCTGGAAAACAAGTACGCTGTTGATTAAAAAGGGGGCTTTCACGGGGCAGGATATAAGGAGACTACGCGGCTTTTGCGAAGATCGCTCATTTGATGTCGCCTATTATCCGGGTATATCGGAAAGGGTGCCCAATCAATATAATCTGCTTAGCCTGCCTTATTTTTATAAAGGTGCAATCGCGTTAGTGGGCAACGCCCGCGAAGATTTTATCACAAGCTATAAATACGATATTAGTCCCGCTACTGATGATCGCCCCTATTTTTTTAACTTTTTTAAATGGCAATTGCTACCGGAATTGTTTTCCAAACGGGGCAGTGGGGGCATGGGGTTACTAGAATGGGGCTATCCGGTGTTGATTGCCACATTGATGCAGGCTGCTATTTTTAGCCTATTATTGATTTTGTTAACTTTATTGTTGATCAAATCAGGCGAAGAAGTTAAAAGGCAGAAAAAGCGAGTTTTTGTTTATTTTCTGGCACTTGGATTCGCCTTTCTTTTTGTAGAAATGGCTTTTATTCAGAAATTTATTCTCTTTCTGAGTCACCCGTTATATGCTGTTGCAGTGGTGCTGTGTGCTTTTTTGATTTTTGCTGGTTTAGGGAGCCGGTATTCTAGTCGTTTGCGGGGACATATATCCGTCTACATTGGGATCGCGACATTTGCTTTGTTATATCTTGTATTATTGCCTCCTTTGCTCCAGTGGCTAACGCCATTACCTGATTTTGCAAAGGTTTTGATTTCACTCATACTGATAGCGCCACTGGCTTTTTGGATGGGAATGCCGTTTCCATTAGGGCTGTCTCGCCTCGCTCCCGATTTAATTCCTTGGGCGTGGGCTATTAATGGTTGTGCGTCGGTGGTGAGTGCGGTACTGGCGACGGTGTTGGCTATTCATTTTGGTTTTACGGTGGTGATATTATTGGCGGTGTGTTTGTATGGGGTGGCAGCTTT
>LUTY01000061.1 GCA_001640045.1 Candidatus Thiomargarita nelsonii
TCGAATGGGGATGAGGGGTAAGGTTTCATGATCTTTCATTTGAGTGCAGGGATGCCATAGCACTGATAAATCGCGTTGAATTATTTTTGAATTTTGCATTTGCCTTCTGTCATTTTTGTATCCACAACAGGCTTGAGCAACATCCCCTCAATAGCGGGAATTAAGTCGGAGACTATCACCGCATCTCCTTTTTTCAGCCCATTTTTAACCGCAACAAAGTTGCTTTGAAAAAAATCAATGTCTAGGGCTCGTTTTTCTAGGCGACTTTCCTGATTCACTATGTAGACTTGTTTATTATGTATAGCGGAACGGGGAACAATTAAACGGTCAGGGTGAGGTTTGCCACGTAGTTCGACTTCTACAAACATATTTTTTATCAGGGGAGGACGAACCCCGGGTATAGCCTGACGATAGGAGTTATCCACGGCGATAACAATGCTAACCGTGCGTGTTTCTGGATCAACAGCATCGCTGGCGCGGACAAAACGGCCTGGCCATTCTGTTTTAAAATCGCCTTGACGTAATCGTACTGTTGCAGATAGTCCAAAGACTTTGGGTAGGTTGCTGATATCGATTTTTGAACTGGGTTGCAATAGATGACGCACATTTTGCATGGCAATTTGGGCTGGGACTTCGGCAACATCAATACTGTCTGCCACAACTAATACTTTCCCTTGTTGAGTAAATTGGTTTTTTTCTATATTCACTTGAGCAATACGCGCATCAAATGGTAAGCGGATGGTGGTGCGTTCGAGATTGATTTTCGCACTGTCTAATTGGGTTTGTGCAACGGCTAATTGTGCCTTAAGTACCTGACGCTCTGCGGGAATCAGGTTAAGGGTATTTTGGAGGGATTGTACTTGTTGTGTTTGTGCTAATACGGTCCGCTCTTGTTTGTCCGCAGCATCTGTGCTAACCACTTTCCTTTTTAAAAGTTGACGTTGCCTATCCAATTCTTTTTGGGCTACCTTTAATACTTTTTTTTCAATTTTGAGTGAGAGGCGCGTATTTTGTTCCTTAACTTTCAATTCATTGAGTTGGGCTTGAATGGATTGTAAGTTAGCTTTGGATTGGGCTATCGCTAATTGATAATCAGTGGGATCAATGCGTAGCAATAATTCACCACTTTTTAGTATCACGCCTTGTTTCAGTTGTGGGTGCTTTTCAACGATTTTGCCGCTGACTTCAGCAACGGCTTCCCATACGGTGTCGGGCTGGATATTTCCATAAGCCAAGGCACGGGGGATAAGGTTGACCATGGGGACTTCGATGACTCGGACATTGATTGTCGGTTCGGTAAAGGGAATTTGTTGGGGACTTTCACGTCCTTGTTGTTGGAAAAATAGTATGATTATTCCAATGGCGATAGCAGGAATAATGAGGATTTTTTTCCATAAGGTGGTTTTTTGTGTGTTCATAAGTTATCTATCATATCGAGTTTCATGAGAAGGAGTCCAAGATTTATCTTGGACGTTTGGACTCCTTTGGCTATTTTTTGGTGATTTGTCTCACCAGCATTTGGATTTCATGCCCTCAACCCAAGTAGTCCAAATTTTCAATTTCACCAGACAAGCATCGCTAGTCGTATTGGTTGTGACAAATTTAGTTTTTTGTAGCAAACCTTGATTGCGCCAATAATGAAAACTCA
>LUTY01000072.1 GCA_001640045.1 Candidatus Thiomargarita nelsonii
CCGCAATGCGGCTTCTGCCCTAAAATTAGGTCAAGCGCGGGGCGTTGCCATTGTTGCCTGTGTGCAGCAGGGCTTGCCAGTGCATGAATACGCGCCCACTCAAATTAAGAAAGCCGTTGTGGGTAATGGTCATGCTGATAAAGTGCAAGTTCAACATATGATCAAAGTCTTGTTGTCTCTCTCCAATACGCCGCAGGAGGATGCTGCGGATGCCTTAGCAGTTGCTCTTTGTCACACACATCATGCATGATATTGGAGTCCAAGATTTATCTTGGGCGAGGTAAAAAAATGATTAGTCGTTTACGTGGCGAGTTAATAGAAAAACAACCGCCCCTGTTAGTGATTGATGTACAAGGCGTAGGCTACGAAGTCTTTGCGCCTATGTCCACTTTTTACAATTTGCCCGAACTCAACACCGAAATTCGTTTATTAACCCATCTCAATATACGTGATGATGCTCATGTACTTTTTGGTTTTCTCACGGAATCCGAGCGCTACTTATTTCGTGATCTGATCCGCGTCAGTGGCATTGGTCCCAAATTGGCACTCAGCATTTTATCTTCGATGGAATTGAGCACTTTTGTTCAATGTGTTCACGATAATAATACGACTCGTCTTATTCGTATCCCCGGTGTGGGCAAAAAAATGGCTGAAAGGTTAGTGGTAGAAATGCGTGATCGTTTGAAAAATTGGGGCGCAAGCACAACACCGTCTTCAGCGCCCACCACGGCACCTATTATCACGCAAACCATAACCAGTCCCGTTGAGGATGCTGTCAGTGCTTTGATTGCTTTAGGCTACAAGCCCAATGATGCCCGTCGTTGGGTGCTTGGCGTTGCGGAAGAGGGTTTGACTAGCGAAGCTTTGATTCGTCGCGCCTTACAATCTGCCTTGTAAGGGTGCAAGGTACGCCTTGCACTCCGGTATTAATATATATTAATTAATTCAATTATTTATGATCATTATCATGCACCCTCAAGTCACCGATGCAGAAATTAACAGTGTCAAAGACAAATTAAAATCATTAGGCTTAGAAAGTAATATATCACGCGGTGTTGAAAGAACTATCATCGGTGCCATTGGTGATGAGCGTAAAATACATAAAGAAAGCTTACAAGCTTTGCCTGGCGTTGAAGATGTGATACGTGTTGTTAAGCCCTATAAAATTGTAGCGCGTGAATGGCACAAAGCCGATACCGTTATAAATATTAAAGGTATTCCAGTAGGCGGAAAAACCATACAAATCATTGGTGGTCCTTGTTCTGTTGAAACGCAAGCACAAATGGATTTAGCAGCACAAGGTGTGGCTCATGCGGGTTGTCGCTTAATGCGCGGTGGCGCATTTAAGCCACGCACGAGCCCTTATAGTTTTCAGGGCAAAGGTGTCGAAGGTTTGAAGATATTTCGTCAAGCGGCTGATAAATACAATTTGCCGATTGTGACAGAATTGATGGATGTGCGTTATCTGGATGCTTTTTTAGAATACGGTGTTGATGTGATACAAATCGGCACTCGTAATATGCAAAATTTTGATTTATTGAAAGAAGTCGGAAAAATTCATACGCCGGTTATATTGAAACGCGGATTATGCGCTACCTTGTCAGAGTGGTTGATGTCGGCAGAATATATCGCGGCGGGCGGCAATCATAATATTATATTATGTGAACGTAGCGTGCGTAGCTTTGAAAAAGCTTACCGTAATATGTTAGATGTCACCGCAATTCCCGTGCTTAAAAAAGAAACACATTTGCCCGTCATTGTGGATCCCAGTCATGCTGGCGGCAAAGCGTGGTTAGTGCCCACTTTGTCAAAAGCCGCTATTGCAGCGGGGGCAGATGGTTTATTAGTAGAAATGCACCCTCAACCGTGTGAGGCGTGGTGTGATGCTGATCAAGCCCTCACGCCAGATGAGTTAAAAAATTTGGTGGGAGATTTGGGTAAAATTGCACAAGCGGTGGGACGAATAATCTAAAAATCCTATTTCTTTAAGAAATAGGATTTTTTAAATCGGGAGTGACGAGATGAGCGATAGTTATGAAATTGAGAACAACGCGATTGATGGCGAGGATGAGATGGGATCGTTAAATCATGGCACCGCGCAAACTAATTTAGCTGGATTACTGAAGTTCAAATGCGAAAAGAAATTAGCTGTCATAACTGAATTAAGTTTAGATATAAGCCAGCATGATCTAAGTAAGTATGAACTCGGCGTTAAGGAGGAAATCAAACCAGATGTTTGCGCTTATGTTAAACGTCCAGTCATACCGGATGGCAAAAATGACCTAGTGAAGGTATCTCAAATGCCTGACTTAGCAATTGAGGTGCTTTCACCAAGGCAAGGCGTTAGTTACTTAATTAGGAAAATCAACGCTTACTTCGAGTTGGGAGTTAGATCGTGTTGGTTGGTTCTCCCTAGCAATAAATATATCGCGGTTTACTCACAAATTAATCAGTACAAAAGTTTTGACGTGCAACGAGACACCGAAATTGTTGATGAAGTGATGGATATTCACTTACCCATTGCGAGTGTGTTTGCTCTTTAAATGTGCAAGGTACGCCTTGCACTCCTGAGTCAATGGAGTGCAAGGCGTACCTTGCACTATTTTTTCGGATAAATTCTTTTCACCGGTTTGCTGCGTAAACGATAAATCGCAATTTCCCCAAATAAATTCGGGATTAAACGCATAGACCAACTGGTGCGATGTCTTCTATCTACCACCGCCCGTTGCAAGACTTCAATATCTAGTTCTTCACAAAGTTTCTCGAAATCACGCAGCGTGCATAAATGAATATTTTCTGTGTCATACCATTCACTGGGCAAGGCGCGGGAACTCGGCATCACGCCACCAAAAAATAAGGAAATACGTGCTTGCCAGTGCCCAACATTGGGAAAAGTCACAATCCCTTGGCGACCAACACGTAACATTTCTATTAACAATTGGTCTGGGTGATGAATGGTTTGGATGGCTTGTGTCATCACCACATAATCAAAGCTATCGTCAGCAAAATCAGAGAGCCCTTGGTTTAAATCAGTGTGAATCACATTGACGCGAGCTTGGAGACAAAGTGTGAGATTTTCATCGTCAATTTCTAAACCATATCCCGTCACAGAGCGAGTATCGCGTAAATGCGCCAACAATGTCCCATCACCGCAACCTAAGTCGAGAAGATGCGAGCCTTCAGCAATCCATTCACTAATCAGCCCTAAATCAGTACGCAAGTCCATCATTCTTCATCCTCTATTTGTTGCATATAATTTTTAAAAACCCGTAAATAGTGAGGAATCGGCATCAAAAAGGCATCATGTCCTTCTTGCGCTTTGATTTCGGCATAACTCACATTTTTTTTATTATGTAACAAGGCTTTAACAATTTCGCGTGAACGGGATGGTGAAAAGCGCCAATCGCTGGTAAATGAAATGACTAAAAATTTAGCCGCTACCTTTGCCAAGGCGGCTGATAGATTATTATTATGCTCGCTAGCAGGATCAAAATAATCCAGGGCTTTTGTCATCAAGAGATAAGTATTGGCATCAAAGTGCTCAACAAAAGAGGTGCCTTGATAGCGCAAATAGCTTTCGACTTGAAATTCAACCTCAAAGCCAAAGTTGATTTTACCTTCGCGTAATTCTCGCCCAAACTTTTTACGCATGGCATCATCCGATAAATAGGTGATGTGTCCTAACATACGTGCCAACATCAAACCTCGGCGTGGGACAGTGTTGTGTTGGTAATAATGTCCTGTATGAAAGTCCGGATCACTTAGAATGGCTTGGCGGGCAACTTCATTAAATGCAATATTTTGCGCAGTCAATTTCGGTGCAGCGGCAATCACCAGACAATGGCGCAAGTGTTTTGGATAATCAATCGCCCATTGTAAGGCTTGCATACCGCCCAAACTGCCACCTATTACCGCCGCCCATTGTGAAATGCCTAATACATCAGCTAAACGCGCTTGGCTTTTTACCCAATCACGTACAGTAATAATAGGAAAATCGGGACCATAAGGTTTATTAGTATCAGGATTAATGCTTTTTGGACCGGTTGAACCTTTACAACCGCCCAAATTATTTAAGGACACAACGAAAAAGCGATTAGTATCAATAGGTTTTCCAGGACCGATACAAGTATCCCACCAGCCGCAATGCGGCTTCTGCCCTAAAATTAGGTCAAGCGCGGGGCGTTGCCATTGTTG
>LUTY01000063.1 GCA_001640045.1 Candidatus Thiomargarita nelsonii
GGGGGGGGCTCTCGCCAAATGCAAGTGTAGCCCAAGGGATGAGGATAACGCGGCATGGCTAATGCCGCCAATACACTGGTTTTACCAGAGCCAGAAAGTCCGTATAAAGCTAGACGGTAGACTTTATTTTTTTTAGTATCGGTGTTCATATTTGTCTCGTTTAAGACTTAGGGACGCACAAAAGAAAGTATATTTTTGTCATTTAGCGTAGCGATCTTCGTTGCGACGAGAGGAGAAATCTTATTGAATGGCGACAGATTTCTCCTCTCGTCGAAATGACAATGCTAGGAGTCGGCCAGATTTATCTTGGACGTCTGAATTAAATCAAGGACGCCTATTTTCTGAAATACTATAGTCCACATTTTATTTTGTCGCAGTTTCAGGGCACAGCTTGAAAATTTTTTATATGACTATACTGATGCCAAAAATATTTTAAAATATTGAATTTTAATTTTATTTAAAAAAATAATAATAAAAAACCTGATACTTTTTAAAGTGACACATCGCGCTTGCTCCGGTAGCCTTTTTGTGCGGCTAAATTTAATTGAAAGCCTAAACGATGCTTTTGCCAAAATGTGATCCAATCATTTTCCAGCTTATTTATTTGTGGTGTTGAGCCAATGTAATTGTCACGAGTCCACCCAAATTGTGGCTGCGTCACCTGATGCAGTGCCGCTAATTGTTGTCCTAAATCGGAACTCTCCGAGTGACTCTCACCGCCCAAAGGTAAATATTCCATCACTAAATAGGCATGATCCTGAGTGTTTCCCCAACACAAGGGTTCTGGCACTTTGAGGGCGGCTGCCTGTCCCAATTCTGTTAAACCCGCCGCTTCGGTTTCAAACATGTCCAAATAGTGTGAACTGTTCAATTTGACAAAATAGCGTTGTCCGTTGCCCTCAATGCGAAAAGTGCTATTGATACAGCCGCCCCCAATTGACTGCTGCTTTTGAAACTGAAAGGGTTGCCCCGTCGTTTCACTAATGTGTTTTGTAATCGTTTGCCAATTTTGATGAGACATAATTCAATTATCCGTTGTCAAAAGTTCTAAAGCACAACAAGCCTGCTGCCATTTTTCATTAGCATGTAAACTTTCCCAATCCAATCCCGCTTTGCCACGCAAACGCATCAAACGGATTTGTGAAATCGGTGATTTATGTTCACCTAAATTATCAATGACTTGAATCGCTGCCGTTCGATCATTGCAAATCAATACCATATCACAGCCAGCTTGCAAGGCTTGTTGAGCGCGTGCCAATGGATCGCCTATCACCGCAGCACCCGCCATGCTCAGATCATCACTAAATATAACGCCCTGAAATTCATAATGTTTACGCAAAATATCTTGTAACCAACGCGCCGAAAAACCAGCCGGTTGGCTATCAATTTGTGGATAAATAACATGCGCTGGCATAATCGCAGCCAAGCCATAATGTATCATGCGCTCAAACGGTAATAAATCTTCAAATTGTAAATCGACGAAACGTCGCTCATCAACGGGCACAGCGACGTGTGAATCGGCTGCCACGGCACCATGTCCGGGGAAATGTTTTCCGACTGCCATCATGCCGGCTTGACGCATGCCTATCATCAAAAGGAGATAGACTCTCATGAAAAAATCCACTAAAATCATCATTGGTACCGTAC
>LUTY01000064.1 GCA_001640045.1 Candidatus Thiomargarita nelsonii
GTCAAAATATGTTGATCGACACTCGCCATTCCTTCCCTAATCGTGCCATCGACTGGTTTCGGGAATTCGTAACCTCATTCCCGAAACAACTGAATCGATCCGGATTTTTAAATTGGCGAAGGTATTGTTTAATCAAATATTATATTTTTTAATAAAAATATAATTATTAATACTTATAAAGTTAATAAATTATTTTTATAATTTTAACTATTTGAAAAATAAGTCGAACTCACGTTATTAATTTGCGATGCGCTTTTCCCCTTGAGATTTAACTAAAGGCCGTGTCGCATTCACCAAACTCACCACCAGTCCCGTTTGCTTCAATAACATTGTATCAACCAGCCCAAAATCTAGGAAAAATGCACCGCCCATGCCAATCACGGTGGGGGCAATCATCGCTTTAAAACTGATTGTCATGTTTTTTTCAAATTCTTGAGCCAAGTCAAATAGATGAGCCAGTTGATTCAAGTTTGACATTAAGATAATCTGGGCCGTATCAGTAGCCACCGTTGAAGCACCCCGCATTGAGATGGACACTTGCGCTTTTTTCAAAGCAATCGCATCATTGATACCATCGCCAATGTAACAGACTGTTTTTCCTTTTTTTTGTAGCTGCTCAATGATTTCAGCCTTATTTTGGGGCAGTACTTGGGCAAAGTAATGGTCAATGCCTAAGTCTTGAGCCAGTTTCTGGGTCGGAATTTCTTGATCCCCGGAGATAATGTACATGGATTTAATCTGACCCTGGCGCAGTTTATCAATAACCGCTTGGGCTTCGGGGCGCACGGTGGGAAACAGTTCAATCGCACCAATCATTCGCTTGTTGATGGCAACCATTACCAAAGAATGCCCTTGCTGGTGGCCTAATTCTTCCGCCGATTTGATTGACGATGGAAGACTTATCTCTTCCTTTTCCATAAAGCTGCGGCTACCCACTTGAATAAGTTGCTGGTTTATGCTCACCTTGATGCCATAGCCCACTTGATATTCCGCATCATCAATCTCCGGCAAACTCAATTCTTGGTTCTGCGCCTCTTGCAAAATGGCTAATGCAATCGGATGAGTTTGTTTATATTCCGCAGCCGCAGCGTAGGCCAAAATATCATCGCTCTCATAATTTGAGCAGCTATGGATTTTTCCAACATAAGGCTGTGATAAAGTCAATGTCCCAGTTTTATCAAAAACAATCGTATCCACTTGGGTTAACAGTTCAAGGGCCCTCCCATCTTTAATGAGAATACCGTTTTGAGACATCAGTCGAAAATAGCTTAGAATACCGATAGACGAAACCACTGACATTCGGTAGCCAAAATGTGCATTAACCACGGCGGCAGCACCCATCGGCCCTAAAATAGGGAGCGAGACTCCCCCTAAAATGAGCGTCGGCAAAACCGTTTGAGCCGTCAACTTTTCTGACCACAGTTGCCAATCTCCTTTGAAATGAGCCATTTGATTGAGAATCTGACCGATTTGAGCCACGATGGTTTCTTCACCGGCGGTTTCAACTTGGAGAGAAATTCTGCCACTGAGAATGACGGTTGAGGCAAATACTTGGTCACCTATTCCTTTTTCTACGGGTTGTGCTTCTCCAGTCAAAATATGTTGATCGACACTCGCCATTCCTTCCCTAATCGTGCCATCGACTGG
>LUTY01000065.1 GCA_001640045.1 Candidatus Thiomargarita nelsonii
CGTTGCCGCTAATAACACGGCGGTTTGAAGTAAAACACGTTTTCTCATTTAATATCTCCTGTGTAATTGTCTGAATCAGAATTTCCAGAATTTGAGAAACGAAGTAACGAAGTCATTTTCAGAATATAAATTAGCGTAGATCATCTCTGATCCTCCGTCTTTTTCATCAAATCGCCCACTTCAAACAAAGCCGCTAATTTCTCTAAAGGAATGGAGCGTGGCTCAATTTTGCCGCCTAATGAAGGGATGTGTTTTGATATAATTTCACGGCGGATTTCCGTAGTCGCCTCTGCCATTTGCTCGGCTGTCATCAACTCCTTACCTTGTTGATCCAAGCGGCGTAGCTGATGGCTATCTTTGATAAAACGGGCCGACAACTCCTCATAATATACTGAAGAAGGGCACAAACTCAACTTGTTTGTCATTTCGGTTTCGACGAGAGGAGAAATCTTGAGAAATCTGTCGTGGTACCCAATCGATTTCTCCTGTCGTCGAAACGAAGTAACGCTAGTAAATGACAAAAGTACAAATTGTGCCCGTGCTAAGTATAACTGTCAATATTAATCTGATTGAAGGTATAGGTGAGACTAAAAGTCACTTTGCCACTATTCACCTCGCGGATAAACTCATCGGCTTTGCCACTCGCCACAGAAAACACGACATCCAAATCTTGGGCATAAGCAGGATAATCAATTTTGTAACCCTTTTCGATACCATACTTGTCCGCCAAAAGATCGCTTTTCAAATCCACCCTGATGGCATTAACGGGGAGATTGCCCACTTTCCAAATTTATCAAGTTCATTAGCCACTTCTCGACGCACTGCTGGGACAACCAATTGGAGTTTCATAATGACATCGGTTTTGCCGGTCGCCGTCGCGCCGAGCCTTGCCACATCGCCCTTAGGGTTGACGGCTAAAAATTTAAATTTAGGCGCAATGTAAAAGCGGGTTTCATCATTCAATGATTGATGCACCGCCATAGTGCCCTTGCTGGTATCTATGGCGAGGGCGGAATCGCCAACTTTTTCATCCCGATGCAGCGTTGTTGGGCGTTTGGGCAAAAACGTGATGTCCAAGCCCCAATGACAAGCAGATAAGTAATAGCTTTATTTTAGGTCATTTCACTTGTACCTCCGCTCAGTACAGGACATTTTTTTTCTTGGAATGATGCTCCGCTGACTTCGTCTCAACCAACGGGAGAAATCTTGGAGTGGCTAAAGATTTCTCCCGCAGGTCGAAACGAAGTAACGCTAGTAAATGACAACAGTGCAAATTCTGGCCTAGCAGCCTGTCGGAGAATATGGGCTAAGCCATTGTTTGGCATAAAATTTAAGCTTTGTATATAATTTTAGAATAATCAATGAGTTAGTTGATTAATCCGACAGGCTGCTAGTTAAGTATATCTCAACCAGAATACGCTTGTTTGGTGTCATCTGGGGCGTGGATGAGCCATAAAAGAGCCTTTTCAGGGTAAAGATAACTCATAAATAATAAATGGGGATTGCTGTAACCCACTTATTGAGGATTGAGTGCGTTACTGAGTGTGAATGGGTTGTTTGAAGTATCAAGTGTTAGGTGGATACGCAGTGCAATATCCACCTGATTTTGGTTTATGGACAACGCCTAAAAGTGCGAGTTGGAGAGG
>LUTY01000066.1 GCA_001640045.1 Candidatus Thiomargarita nelsonii
GCTACTAAGAAAAGTAAAACACCAACGGCTACGGTGGCTAAGGTTTCAAAGCGGGCGGCTGTAGCGACTTCATGGTGATGAACTTCGGCTTTTAAACCCATTTCTTCCATAGTCAAGCACATGGCAGAGCGGATGTCATGCTGAGAATCGACGGGCGGCACCGGAAAATATCCCCCTTTAAGTGCTGGACGATGCCCAAGGTTGCCATCATCATAGACTTTTTCTGAATTCCAGCCGGCTTCTTGTGAGTCCACTTTACAAAATGAGCCACTGATATCTGAGCCCCAACGCACGTCATCAAAAATGAAAAATTCATTTTCAGGGCCAAAATAGGCGGTATCGGCAATGCCGGTGGATTTTAGATAATTTTCTGCCCGTTTTGCCAAGGAGCGTGGATCGCGTTCATAACCTTGCATGGTGGCAGGCTCAATGACATCACAACGTAAATTTAAGGTGACTTCATCGGCAAACGGATCTAGGACTGCTGTTTGAGGTTCTGGCATTAAAATCATGTCTGATTCATTGATACCTTTCCATCCAGCAATGGAGGAGCCATCAAACATTTTACCGTCAACAAAGAAATCTTCATCAACAGTATGCATGAGTACTGTGACATGTTGTTCCTTGCCTATGGTATCAGTAAAGCGGAGATCAACAAATTTGACATTGTTTTCCTTGATCATGTTTAACACATTTTCACCGGACATATCAATTACCTTTTCAGTTATCAGTTATCAGTATCATGTAGGGTGGATAGAGTGAAGCTAAATCCACCTGATATTATCACAATAAACTATCTCCACAAAAATAAGAGATAGCCTCTGTGATGGATAAGCATAAACCATGCTCAAAACAGTTTAATAAATTAATTTATTATAAATTAATAAGTTAATTCAATTATATCCACCCGCATGATTGTTGTGTTTATTGCAGAAGCCGTCGGATTTGTAGCAAAGATGACAAATTAGTTTAGCGATAATAGACATTAATAGCATGGATATCCGGCTCTTCAGCCGCCAAGTCAGCAAAACCTTGTGATAATTCCTGTGCTTGTTCTATATTATCTACTATTTTTAAGGGTAAATAAACTTCCACTGTCAGCTTGCCCGACAAATAATGCAAAGTGATTTGCTCAATTGCATGGGTAGCCTCTAAACATTGCGGCAAACGCGCTATCACTTCCTGGCGTAAGGGCAAATTCAAATTAGGCTGTGATTTTTCATCATTTTCGGGATCAATATGTACCAGTACCTCAGCAATCTCTTCTATCTTATTAGTCAATCGGCTTCGCACCATTTCACCAATTTGATGGCCCTCTGATACACTGAGACGGGAATCGACCAAGATATGCACGTCCACTAAGGCATTGGCGCCCATTTTGCGGGTGCGTAAATCATGCAGCATATGGACACCATCAACAGATTTAATAATATTTTTAATTTCAATCAGTTGATTTTTATCCAATCCAGTATCCACTAAATCCTTGATACCGTCTCTGCCCAAGCTCCAAGCAATATGGGCAATCATTAAGCTGACTCCAATCGCTGCCAGAGCATCCAAGCCAGATAATCCCGCTATACTCCCTGCCACGCCAAGCAATACAATAATTGATGAAATTGCGTCACTGCGATGATGCCAAGCAT
>LUTY01000067.1 GCA_001640045.1 Candidatus Thiomargarita nelsonii
CTTATCATCTTTGGTTTCGAGAGTTCCCAATGGGTAAACATGCCCGCAACTTCTTCGCCCGTTTTGCTCAGTTGTTGCGACACTAAGGATTCCAACCATGGGTCAACAGTCAATTTCGCGTCAAAATGGAGCGTGACTTTGTCAGGACGAGCGTTATCATACTGAACTTTTCCTAATTTTCCGCTACGTTGCGGTTTAATCAGGGCATCCGTTGGTGCTAAACGGTTTTTCAATAATGCCCGCTTTTCCGTAAAATGTAGAATATCCGTAGGAATACTGCCATCCTGCCGCCGCACTGTGACCCAATCTTGCCAGATGGGAAGGAGCCATTCTTTCTTAAATGCTTTGATGCGGGCAAAAATGTCACGATATTTTGCTCTGTGTTCAGGCACGATAGTCGGTTTGATATGTTTAATCATTTCCAATTTTTGGAAAAGTCGCACAATTTCTGTCCTGTTTTCCCAAAATGCAGCATCATCTATCTGATTAGACAGTCTATCAAGCCAAGCGACGAACCATTGAGAGTGGGCATCTGTTGGGACGTACTTGGATGCCGCCCTTAAATTCTGAGAAAATACAAATTTTCCTCTTTTATCCGTGTAGCTCGCACACGTAAACCATACCGCGCCTTTTAACGCCATGCCAGTTTTGAATGCAATGGGATATTCTGATGCCCTTTTTGGTTGCTTGATTAGCATATCTTCTAAAATCTCGACCACAGCAAACCACGCCAAGGTTAGGATAATAGATATTTTTTGCATTAATACCTCCTGCTTTCAAAAAAGACGGTTGGTTGATCCCGCGTTTTAATTTCCCAAAAATTGTTCATCAATTTTAATCACCAAGTCATCAACTACCATGGGGGCAATCGTATGAGAACTCTGCTGGTTGCCATAATAGGCCGTCCCTTCAATGCGAAACCGTTCACGGCTTTGCCTTGGTTTGATGAACGGGATTTTTATCTCTGAGCCATGCGTCCCCCATGAGGATAGTCTAAATCGTTCCAAAGGATATTCCATAGTGGCTCCGCCTTCATCAACTAGGTATGTGATTTTGACTTCTACGTAGTCCAAGTCGCCGCCTAGTTCCTCGTCGTTACCCAAAAGATTGGTGACGGTGACTTCTGTGATTAAACCGCCTCCCATGATATCAAAGTCCTTAAGTAGTGAAACCCCATCAGCGTACACAGCTTCAGGTGGCACGGCTATTTTGGCGGTAGAAATATCTACCCCTACGGGTAGTTTGACGGATTTACCGGGTGTTACTGTCAATGCTGGATTCAGGGGTATCCCTTGTTCGCCAACCATAAAATATGTCATTGTCAATGCTTTACGACCTGTATTGGTCACGACATCGCCGTTTATCTTTAAAGTGGGTTTGGTACTTCTTGCCAGTGATAACGCCAGTGGTAATTCGCCATGCACCTTGGAATCTGCACGAGTTTCGTATCTTAGCTTCATTGGCAGTCCGGTTTCGCTGCCCAACATCAGTAGGGCTATGTTGCCTAAAGCATCACTATCAATAGTCAACTGGATTCGCAGTATGTCTTTGATAGGTACAACGGAAATGTCTCGCACCCCATCGCTTATCATCTTTGGTTTCGAGAGTTCCCAATGGGTAAACATGCCCGCAACTTCTTC
>LUTY01000068.1 GCA_001640045.1 Candidatus Thiomargarita nelsonii
AGTCGGTGGCGGGTTTGCATGAAGATGTTCACGATTGTCAGGCTTTAAATTTTAATGGTAGTTTGTGGCTCAATGTGGTGCCAATTGTGTCGGTGCTGTCGGCAAACGAGTTGCTAAGTTTTTTGTCATCGCGGTTGCCGGGTTATGCGGTGCCTCAGAGAGTTAGATTTGTTGAGGCGATTGAGCGGACGAGGTCTGGTAAAATCCGGCGACATTCGGCAATGAACCAACTGAATGAACGCGGTGGTGAGTACAACTAATGCACAACAACGAATAAAACCTTCAATATAGCCAGTTGATCGAATATTATGGATACTGTTAAAACGATTTCTAATCATGTAGAAAGATTACCTTTAAAGCTTCAAGCAGAAATTCTTGATTTTGTTGAATATATTATTTATAAAAACGAGCTGAAATCAACTACAACAAAAAACCGTGAGTGGTTAACTCTGTCGCGTGAGATGGAAAACGAACAAATACCATCCTTATGCCAAGATAAGCCGGTTTCACAACCAAAAACTCGCCGTAGCATTTTAGAGTTACGCGGTTTAGGTAAACATTTATGGCAGGAGGTTTCGGTTAAAGACTATATTAATGCGGAGCGTGATTCATGGAATGGGTAGAGGCATTAGAAGGACAGCTTATCGCATTGGACACGGCACCGCTTATTTATTTTATTGAAGAGCATCCGACTTATTTACCCATTCTTGATTCTTTTTTTGAAAAACTTGACAAGGGTTCGATACGGGGTGTAACCTCCGTTATTACCTTATCAGAAAAAGTCTGTGTCCAAGATAAAAATAGGGGTGGAACTAGCTCTACCCATCCTACAATTAACCAATCGCTCGCTGCGGAAAAATATTATGTTAAAACACATTTATATTGAAACTTCTATCCCAAGCCTCTATTACGATATTCGTACAGATGCTGAAACCGTTGCAAGAACACATTGGACACAACAATGGTGGAATATTGAAAGAGGCGGTTATGAATTAGTGACCAGTAGTGGAGTTATCCAAGAATTGAGTCAAGGCAATCATCCTAACAAAACCAAAAAAATGGCTTTGATAAACAATTTGCCATTATTACCATTAAATCAAGAAATTGCCGAGATTATAGAAGTTTATATTAACCAATTTGTGATGCCAGCAGATCCAACAGGTGATGCCCTTCATCTTGCAGTGGCATCATACTACAAAATCGACATGCTATTAACTTGGAATTGCCAGCATATCGCTAATGCAAACAAATTTGATCACATTTTAAGAGTCAATACCAAATTAGGTTTATTTACCCCGTTATTGACTACACCACTCAATTTACTGGGAGGAATTGACAATGATAAACGATCCAGCGATTGATGAAATTCGACAAATTCGACACAACATTTCGGCTGAATTTGACCATGATCCCAAAAAATTATATTCGTATTATAAGCAGGTAGAAGACAAATTAAGAAGTACAGGGAAATATATATTTTGGGACAATGGCCCTAAAATGGTTAAAAGCTCATTACACCCATCATAATTATTTTTAAACTTAACTATAGTTTTCGAGGCAACCGTTTTTGTGCAGCAATGTTACCTCGAAAGCATTATGCGTCTAATCACGTCATATTTATGCTGACTAGAGTCAACAA
>LUTY01000069.1 GCA_001640045.1 Candidatus Thiomargarita nelsonii
AGTCAGTTTTTGAATGAGGGGTTTATTGCAATCGGGTGGCCAGGTATTGGCGACTTGTACTCTTGTAGTAGAAGTTGTATCTACGAGAAAGTGTCAGCCCTCTATATCTCTGACTATGGCGATCCGTTTTGTCGTGACTCTTCTAATACCATACTAAAGTTCAAGGATAAGATGCTTATCGGAGAAATCATCTTAGTGGTACCCTTTAGTGATGATAGCTTAGAAATTGCTATCGGTATAATAGACTCATCATATTTTTTTGATGCAAGATATGATGAAACAATAACCGCTGATACGGGTTACAATGGTTTTTCTCATCGGAGAAAGGTGATTTGGTTAGAAAAAAGATTCCCCAGAAGTCTATTGCCAGAGGCTGTGAAAAAAGCCTTTAGCGAAAAAACCATACATCCGCTTCCTTTGGAAGGGTACAATCGTTTAGTTGAACTTTTGGAATCACGAGGCCACAAATTAAATGAGAGGTGGGAAATGTCTCAACACCGCAAGGACTTGATAGAAACGAGTATGAAGACGGTACTCGAAACCATGCAGCAACAAACGCCTGATTTAGCTGACACCTTCGATAAAATTGCTCAGGAAAGCTTTGAAATTTTCCAAGAGAGTGAAACCGTCCATTTTGATTTACTCTCCAGCAAGCTTTCTAGCGTTGCCGCAGATATAGAGGAGGCTCACCTGATTCCAACGGTTCTCAATGCGGTTTGTCAGAAACTTTGTATTTCGATGGCAATCGACAAATGGGAAGGTGAACAAGGTTTTTGTGAGGTTGCCAAAAAGAGCATGACTTATTGGCTTGAGTGTCTTGAGGAGAATAGTGGAACGATTTTTTTTACATCGGCATGGGATGAGATTGATTTTATAGCTCACTGCAAACAACAGTTTGATGCTTATGCTAAAAAGCATGACATTGTTGTTATTTTGGTAAGTGCCAATGGTTTTTTGATTACCTATATTGGAGAATAGTATAAAAGGAGACCAAGATTTATCTTGGCTCCGCTTGAATTGTATGCCAATTGCTACCGCCATTGGTTTGTAGGGACTACCCTGTATCAGGCCAATCTAGGATGAGACTAACAGGTGTATAATATGAACGAAAATCCATACCAAGTACCAGAAACGAGCGTGTTGTTATACTCAGAAAATCTCACAATGAATGAGTCAAGTAAGTGGGAAAAAGCAGAAAAGTTTATCATTGCTTTCTTTCTGGTTTTTAACATTATATTATTGTTTGGGTTGTTAGCAGCATTGTGGTCTAGTGAAAAAGACTTTGTACGTGGTAGTGGCTATACAACCCCTGTCATGGTTGTTCTACTACTTCATATTATTCTACAAATAATGGGGCATATAATTTTATTTTTGGTCAATCTGGTGATTTGTTTGTTCCACGGATTTCATATAAGAAGAGTAAAAAAGATATTTATTGTATTTATAGGTGGTGTTGTTTCGGTTGGGGTATGGATAGCTTTGGTAGCTGCTTACGCATCCAACGGCAAGTACGACTTAATTATCGCACCCGCTGATACTGGTTCGAGTGTGATGTTTGTTATGGCGATAGTGGTAAATGGCTTTTATTATATGGTCATGAAAGATGGGAGAACTGTCTCCACTGAGGATGGATAAATAG
>LUTY01000070.1 GCA_001640045.1 Candidatus Thiomargarita nelsonii
GAACAAATGGACTTAGTATATCAAGCGGGATTTATCGATACCGCCACTGGAGCAGCACTAGATCGCGTCGTTGCCGTGCTCGGCATCAAGCGCAATGAGCCAGACTTTGCCACCGGCGAAGTCACCTTTCAACGCGATCCCGGCTCAAAAGAAACCATCACCATTCCCCTTGGCACCTTAGTGACGACTGATAAAAATGCCTATCTGACAACCGAAGAAGGTAAATTGCCTGAAAAAATCAACTCAGTAAGCGTTAAAATTCAAGCCGAGGAACGCGGTAAAGAGATGAGTACCCAGGCTGAAACCATTACCATCATGCCACGCCCCGTGTCGGGTATTAAATCCGTACACAATCCCAACCCTATCCGCTTTCTCGGACGAGATCGGGAAACCGACGAAGAACTGCGCCAGCGGGCTAAAAACGCCCTGCTGGGCTCTGGACGCGCCTCGATCACATCTATAGAAAATGCACTGTTAGGAATGTCTGGCGTACATGGCGTGCATATTCGGGAAAAGTTTGAACCTTTCAAACTAACCGAGCAATATTTAAACAAACTCAAAGGGATGGATATTCCTCCAACTATTCTTGAAAAACTTGAAACGATTAAAAATAAAGAATATACAAGCCAAGAGGGCTTTGAATGTGATTTGGAAAAAATCATTGAGAAAACTCAATTGGACAAATACAAATCGCTCATTTATACCGATATGCCAAAATACGGCGTGATTGAAGTTTACGTCGATACCCCGAATTTCCAAAAAAACCGCGAACAGTTGGAAAAGCGTATCGATCAAGTACGAGCCGCTGGTATCTATGCCATATTAAAGCCCGCCGACAAAATTGAAATCAATGCTGTACTGCAAATCGACATTGACATTATCGACGATCAAGAACGACAACATATCGAAAACCAAGGGCGTAAAATCGTCACGCAATTTATTAACCAATTGCAAATGGGGCAACCCCTGCTCTTTTCGCAATTGACTCGCGAAATACTCCAATTGAAAGGGATCAATGATCTGCGAGATTTTAAAATCACCACTTCTCGGCATAAAACTTATACCCCACAACACAAACGCATTGATGCCACATTCTCTCAACGCTTAGTGCCAGCCCGCATTATAGTCGCCTCTGAAACCAAAGACTTAGCCATTTATATTCAAATACAAGTGATATTTCCCGACAAAACAGCACGGGATGGGATTAAGATTGCCAAACAAATCCCAACATTAATCAACCAGATTAGCCTCAATGCCCAAGAATTTTTAGCACCCAACGAACAATGGGCAATCGCCTTTAATGACGAGATCAACCATCAAATTCAAAACTTCTTTGAACAACTGATAACAGCCTCTCAAAAACTAAAAACAGAACTGGCGGCGAGCCTTGATCAACCGATCCAAGCCATTTTTGTCAAAGCGGTAAAAGAATATTTTAACAGCGCGGGCACCAAGAAAATAACAGAACTACAACAACAACTGAAAAACACGCTGGCTCAAAAACCGCCAGAACAACTGAGAGAGGCACTAAAACAAACACTCGAACACAAATTAACAGCGTTTCTGGATGAACAAATGTTGCACTTTCCAGAGATGAAAGAGATTTTCGAGCAGGGGATCACAGAAACCTATCGCCAA
>LUTY01000071.1 GCA_001640045.1 Candidatus Thiomargarita nelsonii
TTATACCTTTAATGATATCTGTCTGATGCGGTTTATTAAGTTTGTGTATGAACAAGACTTGGAGGGGATTGATAAAATCGACCTGAGCCAACAGGGTTTAATAAATACTCTGAAAGGTAAATTCCTAGAAATGGTGGTGGAAGTATCCATGCTGAAGTTTAACCATGAGCTTATGCAGAGTAGCTGGTTTGGTCAAGCGGATGAGGTGGAGGTACCCTTATTCCAGTTTGTGAAAACAATGACGGTAAAAGGAGCCAAAACACCATCTTACCAGATTGATGTGTTTGGCAAGGAAGAAGGAGGTCATAAAGTCTGGCTTTGTGAGTGTAAATATACTAAAACCACTATGGACCTTAAGCAAGTTAAAAAGCTTGAGAGTGCAGCACAAGTTTTGGTTCAGGTACATAAAGAGGAAGGTACAACGGTCCCTGAGATACATCTGTGGCTAGTTTCTACTGGCGGTTTCACTAAAGAAGTGCTAACTTATATTGAGGGCAGAACAGATATCTACACATCAGATTATGAAGGAATTAACAACCTCTTTAAGGCTTATGGAGGTAATTATTCCATTCCTCAGTTTGCTGTGAATGGTTAATTTAACCATTTATGACAATACATAGAGCCAGCTAGCTGTGGCGTATTTTTTGTTCCCTAAAAACCTTCAAGATTTTGGAAACCTTGAAGGTTTGGTGCGAAACTTTTCTGGACAACTATAACTAAAGCAAAAGATTAATCATGCTAATTGAACTAACTCTACTCGGCGGTGGCGTAATGGCTTACTGGGCTAAACGCAAAAATAAACCTACTGCCAAGCCCAAAATATTGCCCCAAAAAAATAAGCAAAAAGATTTCAACCCCAAAAAACTGTTACATGATTTCAAAACCTCGGTTTTGGGCGATGAACGTCAGCAACAACAATTAACGCTTGACCCTGAAATGCAGGCTGATATCGAAAAATACCAAAAAGAAGCCAATCGTAATATAGTATTATCAACGGGCGCAATGGGTTTGGCTTTGCTCGGTTCAGTATATCCGACATTACACATTCTAGCTGTCGGAGCTATAATATATCTGTTACGTGATATGTTCTATTTTATCTGGCGAGATTTCAAAAAAGGCCATTTTCTGAGTGTCTATTTGCTTGGAGCTATTATGTTCATTGGTATGATTGCCACCGGGCATTTAGTTCTAGCTGCATTTTCTGGTGTACTAGGTGGTTTCTTTATGAAAATTATCAAAAAAGCTGAAGACAGTTCCGAAAAACAACTAATCAATGTTTTCTCCGGGCATCCACCCCGTGTTTGGATAGAAAAAGATGGAGTTGAAATTCAAGTAGATTTTAATACGCTTCAAAAAGGTGACCTTGTCATTGTCAATGCGGGAGAAATTATCCCGGTTGATGGTGTCATTCACAGCGGATTAGCCAATATTGACCAACATATCCTAACTGGCGAAAGCCAACCGGTTGAACTGGATGTAGGCGATAAAGTCTTTGCTTCCACCCTGCTTCTATCCGGTCGGATTGCCATTTTAGTTAAAACAACTGGAGAAGAAACAGTTGCTGCTGGAATTGGTCGAGTTCTTAACAATACCCAGAATTACAAAGAAAATCTGATAGCAAGGGGACAAAAAATTTCA
>LUTY01000082.1 GCA_001640045.1 Candidatus Thiomargarita nelsonii
ACATTTCCGCTTGTTCTTTACCCCCATGACGATAGGGACTAGCGATTAACTCTTGTTCTTTGGGCACAAGTAAAGTTGCAAAAATATCAGGGAAAAGAGACTTTAAAGAGCGTCTTAGCCATACATAGAAAAAATCGGAAAGATCCGCATAGCCAATGTTGTCATAGTATGGGGGATCAGATGAAATAACAGGATATTGAGGATGCTCTAATTTTTTTGAAGCATCATTTTGTTCTACAAAGCCTATTTGATTAGCCATGAGTTTAGTAACTACTTTATATGCCCATTCAAAACCACTATTAATATTACCGGTTGATTCTGAAAAAGGATTAGTTTCTGCAAAATCCCAAACCATTGGAATTGCTTGGCGACCAAAAGTATTACGGATAGTATCTCTTCCAGAATGCCAACTACAAAGACTAGACCAATAATCAGTAGCCTTATCCACAGCAAATGCCAAATAAACCGCCACAGCATCCCCATAAGCCGTTGCACCCTTACCTCCCTCATTCAATCCCTTTCCATCATCATCCCAACCTGCCGCCTTAGCATCTGCAATGACTTTGTCTCGTGCTTCTAAGACTAAATCTGAAAAAGTGGTGAGGGCGACGAGTTGGCGGGGGGTAAAAAGGTCACGATGTTTTGTCATACCATATTCTCGTACACGAAAACCAAGAGCTTTTTCTGGTAAGTCACTTTCAGGCACATCATGAGGCTTTGCAGATCGTGCAATATTTGCCATTTCTACAGTGGGATTTAAATAAATCCGTCCCTTTTTTCCCTCAACAACCACTGCCATCAATTTTTCATCCATCCGTCCCGCTTTGCCTTCATTACGAATATAAGGAAAGGGCATAGGTGTATTAGATAAAATACACGTACCTCCTTTGCGATTAACTGTCCCTTCTATTTTAGGTTTGCCTTTCCCCGTTCGTACCTCAAACCGATAAGACATCCCATCATCCGATATCACAGGCTCAACCCAAGTTTCTTTGCCTTTTTTAGTGGATAACCAAAACTTACTAGCTAAAGGGACATGCACACCATTAAAGGCAGGGTTAGGAGTGGCAACCGTTCGCACCCATAACCATGCAATCACAGTCGCTTTACCTCCACCATAGTCTTTGGGTAAATCCACTTGAGGATAAAGATCACCAATACGCTTAAACGCTTGTTCACGCATCCAGGCCCCATAACGGCGGATATCTTCAGCTAATCCCGTTGCACCTAACCATTTTTCATCTTTAATACTTTTTTGTTTTTCAGTGTTTGCACCAACAGGAGCACAATTGACAAATTTAGGTGGGATTTCAATCAAGGCTTTACCAATCATTACTGCGACCGGATTTAAATCCGAGCCATGCGCCTTTAAGCCTAATCGTTGGGCTTCAAGTGGGATTGAGCCACCACCCGAAAAAGGGTCTAAAAAAGGCGGGAATTCATCTGGATTATCGCCGGTGATGGCACAAGTCTCACACCAAGAGGCTTGAATCATGGCGCGTGCTTGCGCTAATAGGCTTTCATCATTGCTATTTTCCCATTTAACCAATTCTCTGATGAGATTAAATAATTTCTCACGCTTTGCGCCATCACCCGGATCATTCACCAATTGGGCAAATAAAACCGCACGCACAGCTGCAAGAGGTTTACGTGACCACCAAAGATGCAATGTCGAAGGATGACCATGTCGAATAGATTTTTCTCGTGCAGCCGCCTTATTGATATCATCTAATGGCAATGCCACTTCAATTAATTTTTTTGGGAGTTGTGTTGTCATACGGTTTGTTCAGGTGTTACTGCTTTAGAGAGCATATCCTTAAGATGGTAATTAATACTGGCTACACCCCAATCCAGCTCTTTTTTAAAGAAGTCAAGTAGATAATAAGGCCCTTCGTAGTGATTTCCCTCAACAATGACAATGGCTAAAATAAATTTATCACGTTGATTAAGCGCGTAGAGTATTTCATTACGGGTGAGTGTAATCGTCATTTGTCCTTTTGCCCGCCCCTTGACTTCAATATGACGATCTGGTTTTAATGTCCTATTTTCACTAAGAGGCGAAGCCGTGATATCCCATCCACAATGCTCAGCAGAGACATCCTTAACATCATGACCCAAATGGCGTTCTGTCTCCATCACGGCTTGCATGGCAATCTGCTCAATGTGGGCACGGGCATCGGCATCCGCAGAAACAGAATGATTGCCTTGTCGTTGTGCTAACAAAGCCTGAGGAATAATTAAGGCTCCCCCAACAATAATCGGTGTCATCGATTTAACATTACGTATCAGTTCGATTTCTTTTTCACGCTCATTTAATCGTGCTTGCAGTTCTTTGACCCGACGTTCTTCCTGTTCTGCGTTACCCGGCTTTTGAGTCGATTTAAACTTATCATAACGATCTGAATGATAACTTATTTCTTCAATAATGCGTTTTTTCACTTCAGTCAGGGTTTTATCTGCTTGTTTTTTTGAACGTGCTTGAACGGTTTGATAATGTTTATTGGCTAAATGTTCAACGGCATAATTCAAGGCTAAGGTTTCAATATTATTATTCAACCAAGAGGATTGGATAATATCTTCAATATCTCCCAACGCGCTAGCTTCAAGTGGCTCTAAGTCAAGATGAGGAGCCCATCCCGCATTGATGGGTGCTCCTTTCTCATTAATCTTAACAAACTGTAAACGACGTGAAATAGGGGTTTGCTGATCTCCATAAGACACCGTATGATCAATCATAAAAAGCATTGTAGGGGTCAAACTTTCATCATTGGGATCCACTAAGATAGTGCCTTGTTTGAGTTTATCATAATGTTGCTCTAATATGAGATTAATCATTGTTGTCATTAAAGGATGTTTAGTGTGTACCAACTCAGCATTGGGTTTACCCGATTTATGAATCGCCTCTTTTTCAAAACAAAGCCGTTCATATTTTTTGGTCACAGGTAAACGACGATCACCGATCCTATTATCCCGTTCTCTAATCACACTGGGTACATGAGTAATTTCATAACGATTCGACTCTCTACGATGAACTGAACCCCCTAAGCTTTCAAAGGTTTTCATAAAAAAAGCACGCAAAAAATAAGGTTGAAGTTTACGGGCTTCTGCTTTTTCCATTTCTGTTTTAACATCATAAAGCGTTTCTTTATCCATCGCTTGTTCAGACAAGGCATTGCGCCTAATAATGTCTTTTAGATGTTCTGGATCTAATGCCCCTTCAATACTCTGAGTTAATCGCGCCTTGACTTCAGGCTGTTCTCCATAACGTATGGCTTCAATCAATAACTCTTTTAAAGACACATTTTCAAAGGCTTCCCCTAACACATCAAACACCCGTTCTCCTAATGCCATTTTTTCATTTTCGATTTTATCAAAAAGAGTCTTAAAAACAGCACCTTCTCGTGTATTAACTGCCACAATATTCCAAAGATGACAAACCTCTGTTTGTCCAATACGATGAATACGACCAAAACGTTGCTCTAATCGATTTGGATTCCAAGGTAAATCATAATTCACCATTAAATGGCTATTTTGTAAATTAACCCCTTCACCGGCGGCATCGGTGGCAATCAAGACTAAGACATCAGGATTATGGCGAAAGGCTAATTGATTTTCGTAGCGTTGATCGCGTGCTGTCCCCCCATGAATGGTTATCACACTTTCAGCAGAACCCAATAAATTTTTAATACGGGCTTCTAAATAATTTAAGGTATCGCGATATTCCGTAAAAATAATTAATTTACGTCGCTGATCTCCGTTTTTCATTTCAGGGGATTCTTGCAATAATTTAGACAATTCCTCCCACTTACGATCATCACCAGATTGAACAATACGGTGTGCTGTAGCTTGTAGCGTTTTTAAAGTCTCAATTTCGGCTTCTAATTCTTTGATCGTACGTGCTGCTGTTGTGCGATCAACAATATCATCAACCCACTCTTCCTGTTGACTTCGTAACTGTGCCATTTCATCAAAATCATGATATTGATCATCAATTTGCCTTAAAGTCTCAACGCGATGATGCTGACCACTTTGTTTCTTTTTTTCTTCTTTGAGCCGTTTTTCTAAACGTTGATGACGACGTTTCAGGGAAGTATAAATGGATTCTGGGCTAGACGCTAATCGACGTTGTAATTGTGTCAAGGCAAACCCCACATTACCTTTATGATTTTTATTTAATTTATCAGC
>LUTY01000073.1 GCA_001640045.1 Candidatus Thiomargarita nelsonii
CATTCGTCGGGCAATTTTGGGCACTGGGGGTAATCAATTAGATCGCCCGCCTCTGATGTGAGTGCTGTCAGGGCTAAAATCGCTCCAAATAAGGTCTGTGCTGGAAATTTTGACATAATTTTCTCCTTTTATTTATTCTACGGAATGTCCTCTATCCAAAGTAGTTTTGAACCATAATCACCATCTTTTAAAGCATCATAAAACCGCAAATCTGCAGTCACCATTTGAGCATCCAACGAGACTGCAAGACTGAGATATAGACAATCGTACAAACTTCGTCCGGTTTCATTAGTAATTTCAAAAGCTTTTGGAAACAATGGTTCATCTTGGTGCCATTCTAACGAGACATTCTGTACCTCATTTATAATGAGTTCACTCACTTCCAAGCTGATTTCCCCGCGTCGCAGCTTCTTACAGACAATATTACCAAGCTCCAAGAGGAAAAAAGCTGGCACATGCAATCGATAAGTAGGATTATGCAACCGCAGTGCCGCATCTTTGTGTATCTCTGGCACGTACCATTTAATCCCCACACAGGCATCTACAACATAGACATTCACCATCCACGATCCTCTCTAATAAGTTCCGCGCTGTCACTAAAAGTGTGCCCAGAACGCTCCAACTGTTCACGAATCTTGTTAGTCGTTTCCCAAGGGTTTGCTTTAGAGTCTCTCCCTTCGACAGGCAACACAATGATTTCTACCTGTTTATAAGGAAATCTTTTTGGAATTTTGATTGTTACCGTATCCGATGTCACTTCATGGATTTCACGTAATGCTTGCATAATGGAGTCCTTTTATTGAATAAATTAATAACTACAAGGATCATACTTAACTACACTGATAGCCGTAGGGTTCTTACGGATTACACTCATTATCTAATCTTTTGATTCCGTGTCATCCGTAAAATCCGCGATTCAAGGGTTTTTGAGGGTGACACCCAAAGTGTCCCACAAATAATCAATGTCCATCCCTGACGGCCCACACGTAGATCGCGAGCGTCTTGCCGCCGTTGCCCACGCGGCCGTCGCTGAGGCGCACGAGCCATGCGCTGGACGTGCTGGACGCTGTAGACGACCAGTACCAGGACGACTGCACGCCCGTAAACGCATCTCCTTGCTTCCACTGACCGGTTCCGTTGGAGATTGTGCGTAGGATATATCTCTCATCCACCATCGCCTCCCACTCATCTTCAGTCGGTAAGCGCCAATCACCGGGCTTCGATCTGTCATTCAGACTACATTGGCCATGAGCTAGTTTGGCTGCACGGAGCATGGCCGTTTTCCAATCCTGTTCGCCAAAACAATTGGCATTTTTCAGCCAGATCAGCCCCGTCTTGTTATCTGTGACTGTGCCATCGCCGTTGTCTATGTAGCGAAAAATGTCGTTGCGCCAACCGCGCGGGGAATTCGACAAACAGCAGACTCGATAATCTCGGATTTCGTGTGGCATTGTCGGGTGTGTGATGTCAAAAATTATGCCGCTCAGATAGGTAGGGTGGGTTTCGCTCAATGCCATTAAGTTAAGGGCAACCACAAGGGATTGCCCCTACCAGTCCAATTAGATTTGGTAGGGGCATACCCTATCGGGTTTGCCCCATTTATGCCTCGGTTAAAATACCTTAAAACTTGTGGTT
>LUTY01000074.1 GCA_001640045.1 Candidatus Thiomargarita nelsonii
CTTGGAGTCATCAAATCGCCAATGACCAACTAGAGGAGTGGCGGAAGCCTTTTTCCAGTCTTTTATGGTGGTAGATACACGGCTACAACCCATGAGTGTGGCACAAATGATTATAGCTAAAACAGATATTGTGAAATGAGGCTTAGCTTGCGTCTTGCGAACTTCAAAGAGTTCGGCAACTTGTGGTTTCAAAATTTGGCTGCTTGTGAATTTCATAAAATTTGACAGTTTGTGATATTGGATTAATCCACTCGATAATTTGGTGCTTCCTTAGTGATAGATACATCATGTACATGGCTTTCACGCATGCCAGCAAGACTGACACGTACAAATTGTGGTTTACTACGCATTTCTTCTAGTGTGTGACAACCTGTATAGCCCATGCTGGAGCGCAAGCCCCCCAATAATTGATGGATGATATCTACTAAGACACCTCGATAGGGTACACGACCTTCAATCCCTTCCGGTACTAATTTTCCCTCTGTCTCAATATTGTCCTGAAAATATCGATCTTTAGAGCCTTGTGACATGGCAGCTAAAGAGCCCATTCCACGATATGATTTATAGGAACGGCCTTGATAAAGTTCGACTTCACCGGGGGCTTCTTCCGTACCAGCAAATAAGCCGCCTATCATAACAGAATGTGCGCCTGTGGCAATGGCTTTGGCAACGTCGCCAGAATAGCGAATGCCGCCGTCAGCGATGAGCGGTATGCCTGTGCCTTTGAGGGCTTGTGCAATTTGATCAATGGCGGTAATTTGGGGCACACCGACACCAGCAACAATACGTGTGGTACAAATGGAGCCCGGTCCTATGCCAACTTTGACCGCGTCAACCCCTGCTTTAACTAATGCCATCGCGCCTTCACTCGTAGCAATATTGCCCCCTATCACTTGTACATCAGGATATTGTTGTTTAATCCAACGCACTTGATCTAATACGCTTTGTGCATGTCCATGTGCGGTGTCTACGACAATCACATCAACACCCGTTTCAACTAAGGCAGCTACTCGGGCTTTTGTATCCTCAGCCGTACCCACCGCAGCCCCCACCCGTAAACGTTCTTGTGCATCTTTACAGGCATAAGGTTTTTCGGTGGCTTTTTGGATGTCTTTAACAGTAATCAGACCGCGTAGTTGAAAATTGTCATTGACAACGAGCACTTTTTCAATGCGATGTTTGTGTAATAAATGCGCGACTTCTTCACGACTGGCATTTTCTTGCACCGTAACAAGGCGTTCTTTGGGAGTCATAATGCTTGAGACGGGGTTATCATAATGAGTTTCAAAACGTAAATCGCGGCTAGTGACAATACCAACTAACATTTTTTTATCGACAACGGGTACTCCAGAAATGTTATGGGCGCGTGTCAAATTGAGCACTTCTTGAATACTGATATTGGGTGATACTGTAATTGGGTCATTAATGACCCCACTTTCAAACTTTTTAACTATTTGCACTTGACGCGCTTGTTTTTCAATACTCATGTTCTTATGAATAATGCCAATCCCGCCTTCTTGTGCTATTGTGATAGCAAGACGTGCTTCAGTGACAGTATCCATCGCCGCCGATATCAGGGGGATGTTGAGGGTGAGGTCTCGTGTCAAAAGCGTGTTAAGTTGCACCTGTTTAGG
>LUTY01000075.1 GCA_001640045.1 Candidatus Thiomargarita nelsonii
GTTGGCGACGATGTAGAGGCAAATTAGTCGGATAAGTCACCGTCAGATCATTCAGAGCCCTCCTGCCCCCACCCAGATTATTTTCAGTCTGTTGGATGAGATATTTCATCCCCAATGTACACAAGGGATCATAATTATCTTCACGAAAATTGTCTTCCCGATCAATAAAATAGGCTTTTTGCCTACTTTGCCCCAACCAGCGTTTCACGCCGGTTACATAGTGTCTGTAATAAGGGTAACGAAGTTGGTCAGTCTGTATTTGGTTGTCAGCCGGCGCATCCATGGCGAGCTTAACTGCCGTGCCCATGCGAATCTTAGACTGTTCGACATTGATAGCAGAATAGGCTTTTTCATCAGTCGGATCAGGTTGGGCAATCAATGTATCCATCAAAATGGCCGAGTAAATTTTCCCTGCTTCTCCGCCTTTTTCTAATTGAGGCAGACGCATACCAATGTCTTCTTGGATATTGATACCCATTACCTGTCCAAGACATTTGTGGTATTTATGGGCTAAATCTTTAGCCAGTTTGGGATAGATGTTACAGAATTGATTGTAATCATGGGTGCCAAATGCCACCAGTAAATTGGCATACATGTTATAAACTGGCTGGTTTTGCTGATGGTGAAAATTTTGAAAACCTTGGCGTACTTCAGCCATGTTACTTGGCGGTCTTTTTTCCTGTTGCACCCACAAATGGCCGGCAAAATTGACCAAACGTGTCACCAGTGGTTCTTTATCCAGATTTTGAATGGCATCTTCTTCCAACTCGTCCATTAAGCTTTCAACCGTTTTCTGTAACGCCTTGACTTGCAAGGGAGATAAGTTTCTATCAGGAAAATGGGGCCGATTCTCAAACGAATAGTAAACACATGCCGAGTGAGTCGTACCAAAATCAATAACCGCAAAACCCTGATAGCTGGGGCGTTGTAATAAAGCCGGTATTTCACATCTGGCATCTCCCAAACTGACGGTTAAGGTAATAGGTAAATCTTGTTCAACCGGATTGTCATCTTGTCCTTTCATAGGAAGTCTGATGACAATTTGGTCTTGTTTATACTTTCGTACCGTGGGATTGTTGACATCAAAAAGCGAAATGGCTCGTGTTTTCAACGATTCACTTAATTTTTCACCTTCTGCCGAAATTTCAATGCCAATATCCGTTTTCAAATGCGGTGGCTCTACCCATTGTTCGCCGTTTTCGTCAAGCCTTAACTCGAGTGTGTTGTTTTCATTTAAGTTCAAGATAAATGGTGTCTTACCGTGGTAAGTTAACATAGGCTCTCCGTTAGGTTCAGGTTCGGGGTCAACTTGTTCTTGTCGTCTAGTCAGGATCATAAAACGTCTCTCCTCTTCAAATAGGGTCATGCAAGCTTCAAATTGACGTGGTTCACGAAAGTCAAAATTATGACTTAACGCACCAAGCGGTATTGTTAATAGCAATTCGTTTTCAGGCTCAAGGCGGAGCTTAGGCTGAAAAAAAATTTTTTTTCTGTTATCAAGTTGCGGCTGAATGAATTCCCCAATTTTTTTCTCGATTATAGCCTTAAGAGTTTGATTACGCTGTTTAGCATTTTCATCCCACTCTGGTAAACTACTAATCTTGATCTGAAAACTGTTTTCGTCTATGGACAGG
>LUTY01000076.1 GCA_001640045.1 Candidatus Thiomargarita nelsonii
CGATATGGCATTGAGTTTGCAACCCCGTGGGCAACGTCGTAGGAGCAATCCCTTGTGGTTGCCCCGCTTTTAACCTTACTTAGGGGTTGCAAACACCAAAGGCACAAAGCATCGGTGTTTGATATTTAGGATTGCAAAAACCAAATCAAAACCCCTTGTCCCAAGACAATTAACCAGTAGACTAACTGAAAAGAGCCTTTGACGGTTTTGTGCCGAAAAAACTTTTGTGCAACTAATCCAGCAGGCGAACCTCCAAGGATAGCTAATCCATGAAGTATCCACTCTGGCACTCTTAATTTATTTCCTCCTGCAATCATTTTGTCATATCCATACATCAAAAAAGTGCTAATGTTTATTGCCACAAAGTAAGCAAGAATAATTTGCATATGTTGCGATAAGTACCAGAAAATCCCCAGCATTAAAAATGCTGAAATAATACCAAAGATGAAATAAGGAGAACGTTGTTTCCTACCTGCTATAACCGAAGTGGCTGACAGTCCTTTGGTGCTCTCTGTGACTTCAAAGTCAACGCTTTGTCCTTGAAAAAGCTCATTGGCATTGGTGACATTGGAGATATGTACAAAGATGTTTTCTTGGTACGCATCACTGCGGATAAATCCGCAGCCTTTGTTTGGGTTGTAATTTATGATGATGCCTTGCATTTTTTCTGAAAGACCTAAGTTTAGTGAATGATAATGCCATTATAAGGTAAAACGGCGAAAACCCCGCAGGTTACTTTTAACCGTATTCGTTGATGGTGTCGCTCATCTTGTCACTCCTTATATAAACCGGAGTCCTCGATTTAATTCAGACATATTAGCGAATCGGCGGCGCGTATTGAATGCCTCCCTGATTCCACAAAGCATTTAATCCACGTTCCATTTTAAAGGCTGATTCCATACCCACGTTACGTTCAAAGATTTCAGCATAGTTGCCGACTTGTTTGATAATGTTATAAGCCCAATCGTTGGACAATCCAAGCCCTTTGCCCATATCGCCTTCTACACCCAGCAGACGTTTAATGCCCGGCGCGGTGCTAGACTTTTTTAGTTCATCAACGTTTTTTGAGGTGACACCCATTTCTTCAGCATTAATGAGGGCAAACAATACCCATTTAATCACATTAAACCATTCATCATCACCTTGCCGTACCACAGGACCTAATGGCTCCTTGGAAATGATTTCGGGCAGCACGATCACACTGTCAGGCTTAGCCAGCTTGAAGCGTAGGGCGTGAAGTTGAGATTGATCGCTAGTCAAAACATCACAGCGCCCAGCCTCAAATCCTCTAATAGTCTGATCGGGCGTTTCAAAAACAACTGGCGTGTATTTCATCTTATGTTCACGGAAATAATCGGCCAGATTCAGTTCCGTTGTGGTGCCAGTATCAGTGCAAACGGTTGCGCCGTCCAATTGTAAAACACTTGTGATCCCCAAATCTTTGTTGACCATAAAGCCTTGCCCATCATAATAACTGACTCCAGTAAAATTAAGACCCATTGTCGTATCACGGCTTAAAGTCCAAGTCGTATTTCGAGAAAGTAGATCAATTTCTCCAGATTGAAGGGCGGTAAACCGCTCTTTGGCAGTTAGCGGGGTATATTTGACTTTGTTAGTGTCACCAAGAGTAGCC
>LUTY01000077.1 GCA_001640045.1 Candidatus Thiomargarita nelsonii
TGCATGCTAAAGATAGCAACCCGGTGACGGTGGCAATACCAGCGCAGGTAGATGTGCCAATCGCCGTTCCAGCAATGGCCCAAAATGCTGAGGAGGCTATTCGCAAATTCGCTTGTACTGTCTGTCATTCAATACTGGAATCAGAATCTTCGATAGGTCCTGATTTGCGGAATGTCGGCGCTCGTCTTAGTGCCAACGAAATTCAGCTCAGCAAGCGGTACTCATCGGCACCATCTTATTAGCCGCCAACTACTATCTTTGGTCCGGCATGTCACGCTGCGAAGGGTCTCGACGCTATACATGGCTGATCAAATATATCGCCTTTGTACTCGTACTTGGCTTTCTCATTTGGGTGACACCGCATACTTTGATATTAACTCCTAGCGAAGTCGCTACCTTGGGCGGCAGTCATCATCACCTCTTAGGACCATTGGGTATCATGCCCGCGAAAAATATTGCAGTCAATTTGATGCTTATTTTCACCTTTCTCTCGTTCCAATTGTACCGCCGTTCAGATAAACAAATCACCGTCTCATGGGAAAAACTCGGTAACGCCTTAATAGTCGCTATTTATATCGTCGCTATTAGCAATGTGATTTTTGCGGGCGTGTACTACGGCTATTTTACAAATACCGTCTATAAAGTCGGCTCCAGCGTGATGCAAGTCATGTCAACTTTGATAGTCATCATCAGCGGTGTAGTGATTGATACTCTTATGTTTAAAAATGCAAAAATCCTACCTTCACAATGGGGCAAAGTGACAAGCCGATCACAATATGCCCTGTTTGCCTTGCCGATTGCATTTACATGGTTGATGGCCTTGATGGGTTATGTGCGCTCCAGTGTACGGACACATTGGCATGTTTACACTGTGATGAAAGATAACTCACCAGAGAACTATATTCCTGCCATTGGGCACGCGGGTAATATGATGACTATTGCTACCTTATTGTTTTTAATAATTATTTTATTTATATTCTGGATTGCTTCACTTTCGACCACTCAACAAGTGCCTCCACAGGCGGAGGGTGCATAATGCCAGTCATTATCAAAGTATTAGGATTCAGCGTGGCTCTGACATTAGTTTTTACATTAATCGCTAACCTCTTGCCACAGGTAGAAGGTGAAGCGCCGGTGGAAAAAACCTTTGATCCTGCTGCCTTCACCGAAGAGAGTTTTGTGGCACTGGGAGAAGAGTTATTTAAAGGCAAGGGTACTTGTACGCTTTGTCATAATAATATGGGACGTGCTCCTGATATTCTGGCGATGAATATGGTAGAGACTGCCGTTGAGCGATTGGCTGAGGCTCGCTATCAAGGTGCAGCGACGGATGCCGAATCCTATTTGCGGGAATCCCTGTTAGAACCGAGTGTTTATGTTGTCAAAAACTATGGGAAAAAAGGCTCGAATGATACAGAATCGCCCATGCCAATTATCAACAAAGCACCCATTCAATTGTCTGATATTGAGATGGATGCGCTGATTGCTTATATGCAGGCTAAAGATGGCAACTCAGTAACGGTCGCACTGCCAACAAGCACCCCGCCAGTAGAAGAAAAAACCGCAGCAGCCAGTGCCGCGCCTGTCGTAGCAAAAAATGCTGAGGAGGCTATAAAGCAATATGGTTGTATGA
>LUTY01000078.1 GCA_001640045.1 Candidatus Thiomargarita nelsonii
GGAGTGACAAATGCCACTTCACTTTTAAGGAGCCACTCCGCAAAATCATCAATAAAAGTCGTGACCAATCGTTTTAGGGGGCTATCTGTTGCTGCCATTTTTGAAAACGCCTCCAGTTATCAGTTATCAATTTATTTTTCCGACAGTTAAGTTTTTGAACTGTGATTGATATGATGAAATCATTGGGAATAAGCATCAAGGTTTTTTTTCCTTGAAGTTGTTAAATTATAGTACACCTCGGTTAGGAAATAAACGAATAAACCTATTTAAATTCAAAATTTTAATAAAAAATTCGTTTTTTTCTTAATTCGCTGTACTCAATAAGTTAAGGAGTAGACGCGAGAATGTTCGACTTAAAAGGCAGAAAAAATCATATCAAATTAAAATAAGGAGGTCTAGTCTTTTTGAAAAATTTTTATCGGTCTTGACCGCTCCGCAATGTTCAAAAGCTCAATCAAGTCAAAGATCAAAATCGCAGGGATGATACCAATGGCGCTGATTAATTACCTATCATTCTAATCGAGTACAACGAATGTATGACAACGAATATATTATTTTGATGAGTCTTTAACGGCGATTTCAGTTGATGAGCTTGTTAACGTTTGGGCAGTCAACCGCACGGTAAGACATTTTGTCATTTTTCTTGCCAGAGCAGGTTTGCAACCAGCCCTGACATCGTAAGCAGTAGCAATGAAAACGTTTCCCACGGGGTTACAAACACCAAAGGCGGCGAAACCATACAATTTTTTAAGTCATAATCGCTATGATGGTGCTAATAGGTAAATAAAGCGTCAGTGGCTGCTCAATCAACTCACAAAAACCAAATTTTAAGTAAAAAGCTTTGGCCTTTTCATGCTTCGCATCCACGACTACTCCATATAATCCAATTTCTTTGGAAAGATTAACGCAACGGTGGAGAGCATTTTTAAGTAACTCCTCACCCAACCCTTTTCCTTGTACAGAGTTATCGATTGCCAACCGCCCTATCCTAGCAATTGGAATGGGATAATTGGGTAATTTTTGGCGATCTTGAGGGGATAAATGGTCACGAACTAGACTACCTGTGCTAAGTGTATAGAATCCGATAATTTTATCTGGTGAATCAGTGGAGAGCAGCACAAAAGTTTTGCTAATATTTTTTTTTGCGTGTTGACGGGCAAATTGTTTTAGGTAAGTGTTAAGGGCAGGTTCTCCACAATCAAAGGACGTCCGATCATGCCTTTGTCCCAAAACCTCTAATACCCACTTGATTTGTTCAGACATAAGATTATCCAATAATCAGTGGCTTTCTCTGCATAAGTTGTTTGAGCTTATCGGGGGCGCAAGGCGGATTTTCTTGGAGTGCCATTAAGCGTTCCCATTCCCAATGAGAGAGAACTATCATTTTTTCTTCTTTCATCAATTGGTTATGGCGTTCATCGTCAAGGAGGGCAGATTCTTCTTTCTGCCGCCTAAGAAAATCATAAGAACTGATTTCTGCGACTCTACTGGCTTGTTCCAGCGTCATATAGTGTTTTTGCCAAAAAAGTCCAGCAATTTCTTGTTTGACTTTGGCAACAGTTAAATGTGTTGTATTTGTAAATATCATTTAGCCACTAACGGCGTTGCCTATATTAGTTATAACACC
>LUTY01000079.1 GCA_001640045.1 Candidatus Thiomargarita nelsonii
TGATTCTGAAGAAGGCGAACCATATGAAGAAAGTCATGGTGAAACTGTCTCAGTTGAAGAGTATTGTAGAATTATTGACAACAGGTCTGACTTTTACGTTTCGATATGGTATGGAAAGACAACTAGCTTTGAATTAGGTTTATTCAAGTTTGAGAATAAAAATTATCTTATAGTATTATTCTCCGACAAGGAACTGCTCAGATTAGGGTATGATCTTGAATTGTATGGGGTTAAATCCTTGGATTTTTTTACCGAACTATTCTTAACTATAGATGGAGTGAGAGCGATACTCCTAACGGATGCATCATTCAAAGAGAGTTATGATGTATTATCAAAATCAGTTAAATTAGATGAAGATATAGGCTATGTGAGATTTATTCTGAGTCGGGATTCTAGTCTGTCAGAGACTGGAAAGACTTTTAAACTAAGTGACCAAAAGAGGGGCGTATATATTTTAGCCAATTATTATCCTGGCTTTGATATATAGGGAAAACCGGGAACCAGACCACGGTTTTAAATATAAATAATAAAAGGGGGTCGGTGACAAATGAGAATTGATCTGACTTCAAAAAAGTGCGAATGGTAGGCTCATAATTTAGGTCAAACAATAAGATAGAAAATTCATTGCAAGCCGTAAATATCATGATCCGTTTAATAGCCCTTAGCACTTTCATAGTGCTGGTGCTTGGCTGCGCTATGAGCTTGCCCATAGGGGGCCTATTCCCCTGATAAAGACGAGGGGGGACTTCTTGCGTCAATCGCCACACGGTCTCAGTGTGTCAAGCATAACGTAACTGGTGTTGTAGTTGTATCAAGTGAGGGTAAAATGTCTCTTGAAGACTTTAGGGCAAAGTACAAAGTTGACAATACTTCAACACCACACTTGATAAGCCTTTCACCGCAAAGCGATACTCATAATAAGCACGGACTTCAGTTAAAATTAAGCAAGGATGAGTTGATGTATGCGTTGATGGGGCTATTAAGAGAAAAGTTTACGCCGAGTCCGTGATTTAGTTGGAAAATTATTGGAGGTTATGTTATGAGTACCTGTTATAGAAAGTTTGAAGCACCTTCCAGCGTGGAGGGACGGCTGCCAATTGATCAATCTCCTTGGCATTTTGAACGATATGCTCAAATTCCTCTTCGCCATTGGGAAATGTTAATAGAGTTTGCTAAGGAAATTGATGCTGATCGAGCAATCAAGCTAGAAGATTCTTCGGTGGGTTCGTTTGAGAATGATGATTATCTCAATTTGTCTGAAGCAGATATGACCGCTGTTATAAGTTTTATGGAAGAAATGAAAGAGCGGCTTGGGTCTACACAATCTATTTTTCCACTTCTTAAAGATAGGGTGTTTAATGATAAGTATGATATGTATGATGAGTATGAAAATGACGAATATCAAAGAATGCTTGAGGCGGTAATTACAGTATATAAAGAAAGCCAAAGGCTTGGAGAGCCTGTTTGTGCATATAACGATTAACTATGCGATTGGCACAAGATTCAACCAAAGTGTGTGAGGGAGGTGGTCCCAGAAATTTGAACATTCTCAAACCGCAAAGCGGGGGATATGCTTTTAGGCACGAGTGGTTTCAAGAATATTTTGCTAACAAAAACAATAAGAAGC
>LUTY01000080.1 GCA_001640045.1 Candidatus Thiomargarita nelsonii
AGTAACGAACTGCTTTGGGCACCTTGGCAAGTCCGCCATCAGGTGATTAGCTCAAAACAGCGACCTTGTCGCCCCTGTGCTCAGCATGGCTGCGGTGGGGGTGAATGGAGCGAATGTTTGAATGATATTGCAGTTGATGAGGTTTTTGCGGCTGTTGATCAGCTTTGTTCTGAATTGGGCAAGCAAAAAAAAGGAGTGACGATATGAGCGATAGTTATGAACTTGAGAACAACGCCATTGATGGGGAAGATGAGATGGGCTCGTTAAATCATAGTACAGTGCAAATAAATTTAGGCGGTTTACTTAAGTTCAAATGCGACAAGGAACTTGCTGTCATGAGTGAGTTAAGCCTGGATATTAGCCAATACGATTTGAGCGAGTATGATCTTGGTGTTAAAGATGAATTTAAACCCGATATTTGTGCCTACTTAAAACGACCAATCGTACCGAAAGGTAAAAATGATTTAGTGAGAGTATCTCAAATGCCTGATTTAGCCATTGAAATACTTTCGCCCAGACAAGCAGTCGATTATCTTATCAGAAAAATTAATGCTTACTTTAAGCTTGGTGTGAAGTCATGTTGGTTGGTAATACCATCCTTGGATGAGGTTCGTGTTTTTTCTCAGCCACGTTCTTATAAAAGCTTTGACTTAAATAGTACCAAGATTGTTGATGAGGTGATGGATATTCATTTACCTATTGCAAATGTGTTTGCAAGTTAACTTGCACCAGATTCCGGAGTGCAAGGCGTACCTTGCACTCGCGATTAGTACAGATTGTGTATGAATAAATTAAATATAGCTATAATCCACAAAAAATACCGCCCCGACGGCGGAGCGGAACGCTTTGCCGCCCGCACCTTTGCCGCCTTAGCGCAACAGGGGTTACAACTCACCTTAGTGACGCGGCGTGGAGAAATTTCGGACAATTACCAGCTGATTCAATGTAATCCCTTTTTTATTGGACGCTTATGGCGGGATTGGGGATTTGAACGCGCCGTTTGTCAAACACTTATTAACGATCATTTCGATTTAGTGCAATCCCATGAACGTATTCCCTGTTGTCATGTCTACCGTGCCGGCGATGGCGTACACCAAGAATGGTTGCGCCAGCGTAAACGAACTCTGGGAAAATTCAGGCGTTTACTCCTTGATTGGAGTCCATATCACCGCTATGTCAACCGGGCAGATCAACGGATGTTTCAAAGTCCGTCTTTAAAAGCCGTCATCTGCAATTCCAAAATGGTGCGTGATGAAATGATGGATTATTTTAATCCGCCACCTGAGTTATTGCATGTTATTTACAGCGGTGTTGATACGCAAAGCTTTCATCCCAATTTGAAAAATCACCGTGACAGCGTTCGCCGGCGGCACCTGCTGAACAGGAGCTAGAGTTGGTAAAACGTGTTTTATCTAATACTAAATCGGCGCCTGTGAATTTGAGTGGTTTATTGAATCTGAAAGAATTGGCGGCGTTGATTGCACAAGCCCAGTGCCTCGTTGGGGTGGATTCGGTACCGATGCATATCGCTGCCGCTATGAGTACGCCGGTGGTAGCACTCTTTGGTCCAAGTAACGAACTGCTTTGGGCACCTTGGCAAGTCCGCCATCAGGTGATTAGCTCAAA
>LUTY01000081.1 GCA_001640045.1 Candidatus Thiomargarita nelsonii
AGAGGTAGAAATAGAATATGAAGATTCTCATATTGAAATGAGAAAAGAAACCGTCAATGAAACCGTGTTTGTTCCTGAAGCGGTTAAAGAACAACGGGAGACTCAACAGTTGGTTGAGGTGGAAAAAAATCGAACAAGAGAAAGGCATAAATGGTCACCAGCTAGACTTTTTGGGAGTACCACTTATGAAGAAGATTATATTGATCATGAAACAAGAACCCTCACACACGATGAAATGGTCATTAAGCAGATAGAGAAAACGGTTTCTAGGGAACAATTGGTTCCTGAAGTGGTAAAAGAAACCAAAAATAAAGTGGAAACTCGTATTGTTGGTTACGAGGAAGAAGTCGTTGGTACTGTTGAAGTGGTCGTTGCTCAGATAGACAAAGTGGTGGGCACAGAATATCTCAAAGGGGGATATCCGGCTATTGAATTTCTTGTAGAACTGGGTTTAGGGGTTGAACACTTCAGTAAGAATAGTTCACCCGATTGGTCAATTAGTATGCAACACGGGAAATTACTCGCTGAACAAAAGCTCTTGAAGCTCAAATCCAAAATTGAACAATTAGTGAATGAGCCGAGCGGAGAACCTGAACTTATCCAACTTTTGGAAAAAGCTTTGGTAAATTAAGAAAGGAACTATCATGTATTTCCAACTTAACAGCCCATCAATACCAGCTATTCGGGCTAAGTTTCTCATTGAAAAGTTACGCACTTTTCGACAAAGTGAGGTTTCTATCAATTTATGTGCCACTGGTAGAACCGGCAGTGGCAAAACGACGCTCGGAAACCGCTTGATTGGTATTGATTACTTTATGCCCTCTACCGGGAGACAAGATTGTACCGATGAAGTCAATCTTGTCGAGTTTCCTATTGGGTTAAAATATTTTGATCTGCCAGGTGTCTGTAGTGATGATAGGCTAGAAAACTATAATCGTGCGGCACTCGGTATCGATCAAATAGATGATTTTGACATCATTGATACGCTAAGCTTAGCGAAATATACCGAAAACCAATCGGCTCTACGGCAAAAATTCAGTGTTTCTCATTTTCAAGAAACTCAACTGAATCCTGATTTAATTTTTTACTTAATCGCGCCGGATAAACAATTTTTGTCGATTGACAGTGCTTATTTAAGAAATTTGCTTAAAAAGCACCGTCATAAAATTATCTATATTTTCAATATCTTTGCTGACAAAGAAACGGGAAATGTTTTTGCAGCCACAGAACAAAACATTACAGATGTCACCACTAGAATTCAAAAAGTGCATAATTCTGTATTAGGTTCTGAAAATCCACCCCTTCTAGTCCCCATTAACTGTTGGACAGGAGAGGGTATTTCTGAGTTAGTGAGTTATTCTCATCAAATGTTAGGAGATGAGAAGGGAAAAATTTTTGAAGAACTCATCCAATATCAACAACAAAAAACACCAGACGAGTATCTTTACCAAACTAAGCGCGAGCTAGTTAGATTATTCGCGTATGCGGCTTGCCAAAAACCGGAAGGGACTTACACTTGTAATCAGCCTATTCATCAAGTCTGTCATACACTATCAGATTTTCTAGTTAATTTTCGTGACAAAACTCGGCAAACTGAATCTCATCTTATAGAACCAATTAATAAAT
>LUTY01000092.1 GCA_001640045.1 Candidatus Thiomargarita nelsonii
CTAATTTTGGACTGATGCGTTCATAAATAAGCCACCTACTTTGTTCTGTTCCCTGATAGGTGGGCAGTAGCCCAGATGCTAAAACTAAAGCCCTTTCATAAATTTCAGGCCATCGTTGCTCTGATGGTATCGCTAAATTTTCGGTTGTTTTGTCGTAATGGACAATACAAGAAATGTCTTGATTATAGTACAAGGCTAAAAAACGCAAACCATACCAATCGCCTTGTAGCCAGCGATTGTTTGCTTGATCATAAAAAAGAGTGCGATAAAACGTGTTATTTTTTTCCCTTGGAGACAGTTGATACAAACCAGTTTCTTTAGGGGAGATACAATCAACAAAATCATTGCCATCAAAATATTTCCAGTCATAGGAACTTGGCACAATCCCTTGCAAGTTTTTGAGACTCTGTTGCCAAATATCTATATTAGGTAAAAGATTCGCTAACTGACTTGAGGATTCGCCCGCATCAATCATAGAAAATTCAGCCTTTATCTGATCAATCAGATAAGAAACGTTTTTTGAATTAGCCAATTGAATATGAATGCAAGGCGGGGCATCTGCTTGATTTTTCAAGTTCACAGTTGCTAGTTGTTCTAATCTTTGCACTAACTTCAGACTACGTTGCCCACACAGCACAAATTCTTGTGTTTTAACCAATGCTGTCGGAGACATAGCCCACCGTGCGCCATCAGCAGAAGATTCAAGATGACCTAATAATTTAAACCGTCGTAAGATTCGTTTAGGTTCAGTCAAATCTAAAGATTGACAGGCTTTCTTAAAGGATTCCCAAGAACCACCACCCAGAGCGGATAACCAATACAAAAGTCGCTCATAGCGGCGAGACATTTCTTCATTATCAGCTAATAATGATGAGGGGCTATGTGATAAAATCATGAAATCAAAAGGATTGTCACTGTTAACGGATTTAGGTTGATAAGGGATATTGTGAGTGTAATCATGAACATCATGGGCAGTACCTACCATAGATTTGATTTGTTCATAATTAAAACGCTCAGCACCGGGAATTGCCTTATTAAAATAATTCAGTTCTAATAAATGTGACTGAATAATTTCGGTGGGAATTTGACCGGGTTGTGTACTTTCAATGGCTAAGAAAAAGTAAAATTGTTTACGAGGTTCTACTCCCTTTTCCATGCGTAAAAGTGGCACCACTTGACTGAGATTATACTGTTGAACTTGCTTAGAAATTTGTTCAACAAGTTGTTTAGGGTTTCCCCGATAATAAAAACCTTTGTACCAACGTTGTAGTTTTGGCATATTACTTTCCCGAGTGAGCAATAACACTACCACAAATCTGTTCATCACCAATAGATAACATTTCACGATGTCGCGTCGATGCGGTGGATAAAGCGTCCGATCCTTGGGGCGTTAAAGTCACCCGCTATGAGGTGAAAAATATTGAACCGCCAGCGAGGATGATTGGATAATTACTCATGATCCTTTTAGAGTAGAATATGAGGAACTTGAAATATTCGCAGATTTAGCGGTAGAAAAACCTCATACGATGATCGCCAAGAAAAATGATGAAAAAATCATTATTGAAATCAAAACATTTGCAGGGCGATCATTCATTAAAGAGTTACAGCATGCACTTGGTCAATATGAAGTTTATTTTGATTTGCTTGAATTAACTGGGCTTGATTATGAATTATACATGGCTATCAGCGAATTGGTTTACAAAGATTTTTTCCTTCAAAAAGGAACGCAAATGATTGTCCAGCGTCACAAAATCAAGCTATTGGTAGTTAATATTGAACGAGAGGAGATTGTAAAATGGCTATAGAACCGGGATATTCAAATCTCATAAAACAAGCACTTACCTCCTATGCCTCACTTTTAGCGAAAAATCCAAGCCCTTCTTATGACATCATTCTAGCTTTTGATGATGAACACCATCAATATTTACTGCGTAAACTAGGCTGGACTGAAAGTAGCAGACTTAGACAAACGGTGCTCCATATTGCTATTCACAAAGGTAAAATTTGGATTGAGGAAGACTGGACTGAAGAGGGTATTGCCACTTATTTTCTCTCTCATAAAGTTCCACGAGAAAAAATTGTTCTTGGTTTTCAAGCCCCGATAATGCGTCCCTATACCGAATTTGCCGTTGATTAAATGTCTAATGATATTTGGCTTTATAAAATAGGGACAGATCACATTTATTCTCAAAGCGGCATGGGTTAATTATAAAATTTTAGTTTGACCAAAAGCTATACTCACGATGCGTATGGTAATATTATCACCAGCGGTGGTCCAAACATCGTCAGCCGTAGTGTAGCCTGGGTTAATGGGTTAAATATAGATATTGTAGGGTGGGTATCGCTGCGCGAAACCCACCAACTTAATCTCCAAATATTTATCCTGCCCAAAAACTCAAAGCTCCCACCACCTATCACCATCATCTTCACCAACCAACCCGACTCGCACAGCAACACCGTAGCTATCAAACCACGTATGACAGTAAACATCGTTTTGTGAGCAGTAGTACTAATGCGCTTGGACATACTGAAAGCAAAGCGTACCAGATGACTAATCTCATTGCTCTCACTGGTCCCAATAATCTCACTACCACATGGGAATACGACGGCTTTGGGCGTAAGACGCTGGAAACGCGAGCCGATGGGACTCAGTCTCGCATTATCTATCAAAAATGCCAGGGAGATTGTCCGACGCTCGCCGTGTATTATGTGCGGAGTGATAACATGGGCGAGGCCCCAAGTATTACTTATTATGATTTATTAGATCGTGTCATCCGCCAAGAAACGGTAGGTTTTGCTGGTCAGCTTCTGTATGTTGATACAGAGTATAATAATCGTGGTCAAAAAGCGCGAGTTTCAGATCCTTATTTTGCTGGTACTACACCGCTTTGGACTACTTACACCTATGATGATAAAGGTCGTGTGATTCAAGAAATTGCGCCAGGCAATCGAATCACCAGCATGGCGTATAACGGACTAACCACCACCATTACCAACCCCAAAGGTCAACAAAGCACCAAGCAGATTAATGTCCGCGATCAACTGATCAGCAGTACTGATGCCACCTCCGAAGCTGTCACCTACGTCTATGATGCCTTTAGTAATTTGCTCACTATGACGGATTCTGTGGGTAATGTTACCCGTATGCAATATGATATTCGAGGCAATCGCATTAGCTTAGACGACCCAGATACTGGCACCACGACCTACACCTACAATGCGCTTTCTGAGCTGGTGAGTCAAACTGATGCTAATGGGCAAACCAGTACCATGACTTATGATGCGTTGGGACGTCTCATTGAACGTGTGAGTCCCGAAGGCACGAGCCAATGGAGCTACGATACCGCAGAACATGGCATTGGAAAATTAGCCCACGTCATAGGCACAGACGGCTACGAAAAAGCAATACGTTATGATTTTTTGGGGCCCCCCAAGAAACCATCACCACACAGGGCGGAAAATCTTATTCCCTCGCCACGACTTTTGATGAATATGGACGAACCGCCGGTCTCCGCTACCCCAGCGGCTTGATAACCAAACATATATACAATTCGCATGGGTATTTAACGGCTATACAAGACGAAAATAGCCAGAGCTATTGGCAAGCTGGCAGCCTGAACGCCCGTGGGCAATGGGAACAGTTTACCCTTGGCAATGGTCTCCAAACCACCAAAACGTATGACACGGAAACGGGACGCCTCAGCCGAGTGCAAACGGGCACTGTGCAAGATATGGCCTTTTCTTTTGATATCATTGGTAATTTGATCCAAAGAAAAGATCAGCAAGTTAATGTTAATCTCCAAGAAGATTTTACTTATGATAGTCTCAACCGCCTGACCCAAAGTACGGTGCAGGGACAAGCTCCCATTACTGTCAGCTATGATGCGCTGGGGAATATTACGGAGAAATCAGGTGTCGGGACTTATATTTATGGACAAAATGGAGCCGGTCCCCATGCCGTGACCTCAATTATCGGCGACAAAGCGAATACCTACAGCTATGATCAAAACGGCAATCGCCTCACTGCTACTGGGCAGAACATTGTTTACAGCTCGTTTAATAAACCCACGGAAATAAGCGAAGGTGATACTGTCCTCCGCTTTGCCTACAGTCCAGAATATGCTCGCTACCAGCAAACTGTGGAAAAACAAGGGGACATCGTGGAAATAAAAAC
>LUTY01000083.1 GCA_001640045.1 Candidatus Thiomargarita nelsonii
AATAATCCACCAATTGATCAACGGCTGGCTCCACCAATGCCGGCGGTATGGTAGCCTCATTCGTCTTAAAAGGCGTTGGCATTGTGTAAGCAATTTCACAACCCGTCTTATTAACAGAAAATGCCGGTAAAGTTTTTGGGCACTTATCCTGCTCATTTTTTACGCCATCCGTATCCTCATCAAATTTTTTAGTCACTTCCTCCTTAACAATCTTATGAACTGTCGTCTCAAGAGAAAATGAATCATCAATATCAAAATATCTGTCTTTATTATCAGCAATACATTGCAATTGCCGTTGTGTACTTTCATCAACAGAATACCCAATCACATAAAATTTAACATTGACATCAGTTCTCTGTCTCAACCTGTCAGCCTCAAGACAAGGATCACCGCCACAAGTTTCCTCACCATCACTGATTAAAATAATGGTCGTCTCTTGTGAATTATTGCTCAAGATTTGTCCCGCCTCTCGAATAGATTTTGCAATAGGCGTTTTAGCAGTCGGATAAATACTCATTGCCCTAGATTTCACTCGCCCCATATTCGTATTTGAGGGTGGCACAAGCAATTTGGTATCACAATTATCATAAGCCATCAAAGCGACATTCGTTTCATCATCTGGTATTTTGTCTAAAATCTTTGAGAGAGTAATTTTTGCACTATCAAGTTTGATATCGCCATACCTGTCTTTTTCATTCATACTGCCAGAACTATCTAGTATTAGCATAAGCCTTGGCTTAATATTTGGCGTGCCAAGTGAGTTGATGTCATCTATATCTACTATCTCTTGATTTTGACTTTTCCCAAGGTTAGGGTATGTCAAACACAATATTATTAAAGTCAAAAAAATTTTTTTCACAATACTTACCTCAGATCATAATAAACATGCTCACCTCGATACAAGGAAACTAACATGTCTTTATCACATATATCTATTTTAATCACAATCCTATTCACAGTGCTAGTCTATGTGTGGCATACAGATACGAGTGATCAAAAAAGTCCACAGCCCCCTATCTCAGAACCTATCAAGCAAGAGAGCCCTCCTATTCTACAAATCGATCATGGAGGACATAAAGCCTTAATTAGAGACATTGTTTTTACCCCTGATGGACGTTATTTAGTCTCAGCGGGAGAAGATAAACGCATTCGTGTCTGGGATTTGAAAACAGAACGCACTGTGCGGACGCTACAGGGACAAATTGGCGCGGGTTCTGAGGGAAAAATTTATGCAATGAGCTTGTCCCCCGATGGACAATGGCTGGCAGCTGGCGGCTGGATGCATTCAGAGTGTGAGGGGCGTTGTGGCGATATTCGTCTCTATGATTTTAAAAGTGGACAATTAGTCAGCCTGCTTAAGGGACATACCAATGTCGTCACCTCCTTAGCTTTTTCTCATGATAACCGTTTTCTCATCTCAGGTAGCACTGATAACAATGCCATGCTTTGGGAATTGTCACAAAAGCGGCGGCTGCATACCTTGAGTGGACATACTGCTCTTCTTTACGCAGTTGCTTTCACGCCTGACTCAAAGCGCGTCGTCACGGGTAGTGATGACCATACACTACGCCTGTGGCAGGTACAAGACGGTGCGCCGATTGCCACACTCAAAGGGCACACTGATC
>LUTY01000084.1 GCA_001640045.1 Candidatus Thiomargarita nelsonii
GGGGGGATCGGCGGATTTGGCCGGTTCTAATCTGACAATTTGGTCAGGTAGCAAGAGCATCAAAGACCATGCCGATGGTAATTATATTAATTATGGTGTGCGTGAGTTTGGTATGTCCGCTATTATGAATGGGATTACCTTGCATGGCGGCTTTATTCCTTATGGCGCAACTTTCCTGATATTTTCTGAATATGCCCGTAATGCTTTACGCATGGCGGCTTTGATGAAAATCCAATCTATCTTTGTTTATACGCATGACTCGATTGGCTTAGGTGAAGATGGTCCCACTCATCAGCCTGTTGAGCAAACCGCGACTTTGCGTTTGATACCCAATATGTCAGTCTGGCGGCCTTGTGATGCGGTAGAATCTGCTGTGGCTTGGAAAATGGCCGTTCAGCGCAAAGAGGGACCTAGCAGTTTAATCTTTTCGCGTCAAGGCTTGCCACACCAAGAGCGCAGTGTGGAGCAATTGGAGTTAATTGAGCGGGGCGGTTATATTCTGTCAGATTGTGACGGTACACCTGATGTGATTATCATTGCTACCGGCTCTGAAGTTGACCTTGCAATGGGTGCCGCTAAGCAATTGGCTGGTAAAAAAATCCGCGTGGTGTCTATGCCTAACACCAATGTTTTTGATGCTCAGGATGAGGCGTATCGTGAATCGGTGTTACCGTCAGCTGTGACAGCACGGGTTGCGATAGAAGCGGGTGTCACTGATGGGTGGGTGAAATATGTTGGTTTGCCGGGCAAAGTCGTAGGTATTGATCGCTTTGGTGAATCTGCCCCTGCTGGTGATCTCTTTAAAGAGTTCGGTTTTACGGTAGATAATGTTGTTAAGACGGTTGAGGCTGTTCTTTAAACTGAATTGACGTGCAAGGTACGCCTTGCACTCCTGAGCAAATAATAAATTTTTTTTCACAACGAGCCTAATAGGAGAAAACATTAATGGCAATTAAGGTAGCAATTAACGGCTATGGTCGTATCGGACGTAACATTTTACGTGCGATCTATGAAGCAGGGCGCACAAACGAAATTCAAATTGTCGCTGTGAATGACTTGGGTGATGCCAACACCAATGCCCATTTGACCAAATACGACACAGTGCATGGTCCTTTTAAAGCTGATGTGTCAGTAGATGGCGATTATATGATCGTTAATGGTGATAAAATTCGCGTGTTGGCTGAGCGTGATCCCGCTAAATTGCCTTGGGGTGATTTGGGTGTTGATGTTGTGCATGAAAGCACGGGTTTTTTTGCCAGCAAGGCAAAAGCCAGTGCTCATTTAACCGGTGGAGCGAAAAAAGTCGTTATTTCGGCACCTGGCGGTAAAGATGTTGATGCTACTATCGTTTATGGGGTCAATCACGAAATCCTCAAAGCGAGCGATACGGTGATTTCTAACGCATCTTGCACGACTAATTGCTTGGCACCAATGGTTAAACCGCTGAATGATAAAATCGGTTTGGTGCATGGTTTGATGACGACTATCCATTCTTATACCAATGACCAAGTGCTGACTGATGTATACCACAGTGATTTGCGTCGTGCCCGTTCTGCCACTCAGTCGATGATTCCTACCAAAACGGGTGCTGCTGCGGCTGTTGGTTTAGTGTTACCCGAATTGAA
>LUTY01000085.1 GCA_001640045.1 Candidatus Thiomargarita nelsonii
TCGTTTTCCGGATCGGAACTTGCCGAACCATCTAGTGTGACGAATTGTTGTCCTTCGTCGACGGTTTGATCGCTGCCGGCGTTGGCAACAGGGGCTTGATTGGTTACTAAACTGATCCTGAGATACTTAAGCACATCTCTATTGTGGTTATAGGAAATATGGATAGCAGAGGAATCGGAGGCCATGGACACAAAGGCTGTCTCGGTGAGTCCAGAGTCGCTGATGCGCTGGCTGCTGGGCACGCCAGTGGGTAACTCTTTAGTGACGTAGACTGGCCGAAAATCGTCGCTAGAGCCCGACCCATGGCTGAAGATGACATGCAGAGTGCCATTGACGTTCTCAGCATCTATACTTTGGATGCCGCCCGTGGCATTTGTGAAGAGAACCTCGTGCGTCCAGACACCATCCGAGCCGCGAGTAGCCAGCTTCAGTTCATACTGACCTGTGGAAGTATTCTGCCAGCTATAGACGATGCGGGGTGTATTGCCATCGAGCACTAAGCTAAGCTGCCATACAAAAGAGTCTTGGATCACAGGTTCAACGATCCAGTTACCGCTGATGGCCTTCGTGCCGTAGTACAAACCAAAAGGTACCTGAAAGTCACTGCGGTTGTTAAAGGCTGCATGCAACGTCCTTCCATCAGCATCTAGCTGTAGAGAGACATCATCGATAAGCATGTATCCTTCGTTTGGTGTGCCAGGATGTACTCGCGTGGGCGTGCTCCAGATGCCGCCAGTACGTTTTGTGTAGAAGAGCCCCCAGTAGCCTGAAAAAAAGCCGTACACGAGGTGCAGGTTGCCGTCGATGTCCTCCATTACCGAATTGTGGATGGCGTGCCCGAATTCATAAGCTGATGAATTCGTAACGATATCCTCCGCAGTGCTGCAGCTTGCTCCATTCGGCAAGGTGGGATCACATTCAGCATGGTAGAGATGGTAATCATTAGATGTAAAATGTTTATGATAAAACGTGTGAATGGTGTTCAAATTGTCCACAAGGACGGAGGGATAGAAGCCGGCCGCTGGCAATACGCTGTTGTACACCCATCCTGATGGTGTTTTCTTGTACAGATTACCCTCAGAGAAGATGTAGGGAGTTCCCGACAGATCAGCGCCTATGGCGTTGTGTCTGAAATACCCCGTCCAGGCTGTTTCCGGGACAAGCGTAGTTTCTGCACCCGCTTTGGGAAAAACGCATAAAAAACTCCACCCCACTAGAAGGGCGATAAGAGGTGCTAACATGGCTCGACGAATCAGCAAATTTGAAATAAGTCTCGAAAACATGAGTTATCCTCCTTATTGTAACAGAAGACTAGAAGCCGCGTAAACAAAGGAAAGTCAAACGATTTGTACCGAAACCGACGGTTTCAAATTCCGGGTCAGATCCGAAACCGTCGGTTTCTGTTCAAATGCCCCCGCTGGTCCAACTCCAAAAAGCTCAAAATCAACACCCTACCCCCTACCCCCTCTCCAGAGGGGAAGAAAATCAAGGTGTTAAGTCACCTCTCTAGAGGGGGTAGGGGGGTGTTAGGCTTTTCAAACACGCTCTAAGCGGTGCTTTGGTGACTAAATGATTCTACAACTTCCTACTCTTCAAAAGAATTATAAGATTGACCATCATCAAT
>LUTY01000086.1 GCA_001640045.1 Candidatus Thiomargarita nelsonii
ACAATGATAGAATAGTTCTACCATAAAATTTTTAATGGCATTAAAAGATACCATGTTATTGACAGTTTGCTGATGTTTATTTTGACGGGATTTCTCAAATAATTGCGATTCTGCAGTTTGGGTGAGTACAGATTCTAAGCCTGTCATGAATATAGTTGCATAAGAATTTATTAGACAGCGTGAACAGTCTTTCCTGATAAATTTTCAAGCTTTAAGCGTTCCTTTAAAACGCCATAAAAACACTCTACACCCCAACGCAGGTTGTACAGTTCTTTGAACATTTGTGCGGTATATTGTTTTTCATCGAGTAATGAAGTTACGAGAACTTCTATTTCACCAGTACTTAACCTTACTCTCACAAAGCGCACAGTAATTTTTTGAGGTAAACCCAACTTTTTACACTTTTTCAGCATCTGCTCTTAAAGTGACTGTACTGCTGTCAGTAACATTTTGTTTAAACAAAAGTTGTGCGAGAGGAAAATGTTTTTGCAAATAAGTACCTGCAAAAACATTTTCCTCTGAAGCTAAAAAAATGTAGGACGGGTAGTTGCGATCAAATAAGAGCAGATCATCATTTTGTATGTGTTTGATGTGTTCCATGGCCAAATCGACCTCATAAGCCTTGGCAGGCGCAAGGCTAGCGTCAATGACGATCTTATTTAGAACATCGTACATCACCGAAGCCAACCCATAGCAATGTTGTCCTATAACTTCATTATCCTTACCATTAGTGAAATTTATGGTGCCGAAACGAAGTAACGAGCGGAGCGAGATCATTCATCCTTTATTTCTGGGGATTCTGGCAAATAAATTTTAGAGCCATCAATGACCAATAAACGAAAACCCCAAATTTTCAAAAAGTTACCTTCAGCGTAACAAACATCCACAACAGCCTTTTGGTTTAATATTATAAAGGCTTCTGGTTTTAAATGGCGACGTGCTTGGGTAAATGCACTCTTTGTTACTGAAGTACCATTATCTAGCTTTTTGAAAAACTCATTCAAAACAAGCTGTAACGGTTTGATGCTTTTTTGTAAAATGAGCAAAATGACAGCTACAAAGTTTAATTTTAAATTGCGACTGAAAAACTTAGAAGCAGTACGATGTTCTTTTTTAAATTTGTCATCATTTAACAACTCGCGAATAATTGAAATTGATCGAGTGGCTTTATCATTCTCGTCCACCAGTGTGTGTTTTTCCATAATTTTATTTTACCTCCGGTTTAAAAGCCACTAAGTATAACACATTCTCCTTAACTTAATGGCATTGAGGCATTCCCACGCAGAGCGTCAATGCCATTAAGTTAAGGAAAATGTGTTATAATTATTGACTTTAAAACCAGAGAAAAACTCAAATTATGGAAAAACACACACTGGCTAACGAAAATGATAAAGCCTGCCTCTCAATTTCAATTATTCGTGAATTGTTAAATGATGACTCATTTAAGAACGAGCACCGTACTGCTTCTAAATTTTTTAGCCGCAAGTACGCCTTTCCCTTTGTAACCGTTATTTGGTTAATATTACAAAAAAGCATCAAGCCGCTACAGCTCGTTT
>LUTY01000087.1 GCA_001640045.1 Candidatus Thiomargarita nelsonii
GAACATTCGTCATCCAAGCGGAGCTATTTATGCGTTTAAAATGGTGTGATTCGCATTTAATTTTACCAATTTCTGATTTAGCCGATAGTCATGTAATACCGTGCAATGGGCTAAAGTGTCCAATATCGCTTGGCGAGTGGCGGCTTCATGTTTGAAAATTTGATGCTGTGCAAAATTTGCAACCACCGTTTGCACTTCGTATTCAGAACTCGGCAAGGGCAATGCTGTAACGGGCTTGGGTTCATCGATGGCTAACAAATGATCAACCGTCACCCGATGAGCGACTTTTCTGGCTTCAATTAAAGATCGTGCATTTGGGGCATAACTGATCGTTAACGCATCCAAGGCGTAACGTTTGCCAGTAGGCGTATTGTTATCCTCTGTCCAAGCGGCATGAAAGGGGAGTAAACCTAAGCGTCCAACGGGAATCAAGGTGACGGCTGCCTGTTTTGGCAAAGCCTGAATTAGGGGCGCCATCACTTGTTTCCAGAGTAACTGGGTGGTTGCTGCTAGGCTGTTGAACCATTGCTGATGATAAGTGTACTCTTTGGGATGCGTTAGCCAATCATTATAAGCGCGTAGATAGCCGCTACCGGGCGGTTCCATACTGACTAAAGTGCGTTGGAGTGTTTCTTCAGTCAGTTCTGGCAGCCATACGCGAGTCATTTCGCTATTTTCATTCACGAACAGTGCCAAGCCCCCGGCTTTAGTGACTGCTAAATACACAAGGACGGAGTCTTTTAGCGCCGCGACAATATCCCCAAATTCAGGGGCTATTAAAAAATTAGCGTAGCCCTCAACTTGGCGAATAGCGGCAATGGTTTTATCCAGTTGTTCACGCGCTGCCCGCAAACGCTTATAGATTTCTTCGGGTTTCGCTTTTTGTGCCTGATGCCAATCTGCAATGGCGCTTTGTCCAAATCTTCTAATACCCCCTTTGCCCAATAACGACGTAAATATAGTTGTCCAGATAAATTTTGGCCCAGACCTCAGAGGTTGGGCGTCCCATAACGAAGTATCCAAAACTGAAGAGGTCTTTACAAAGGAAAAAACTTTTCTGGATAATTATAAGTACCAGCACCTTCACCTTGTTGATAGCGGGCTTCGGCAGCTTGGGCTTGGTTGAGGTCGGCCCTAAATTGTGGTGTCATTATTCTGATTTTCTGGTTCTTCGGCAATGGCTTGGCGAATACTTTGCAGTATTTCACGGAGATGACTAAATAATTGGGCCTCATCATCATTACCCTGCTCACGCGCATGATGGATTAAGTTATCCAGCATTATATCCGCTTGTTCACTCAACAATTCAGGATGTTGTTGTAAAATGCTGATGCTTTCTTCAGGTGTTTTCGCTGCTAAAAGTTTTTCTAATGCTGCCCATAGTAAATCTAATTTTTCGGGGGTCATAATGGTGTTGGATTGAATTTGACAGGGTAAGGATTTTGAACCGTTTAAATCCTTAGTACAACGGATTAGGGGACTAAACGGATTGGTTGAAAGGCATATTAATATTTTGGGGTTAGAATTTTCATTATTCAATCCGTTTATTCCCCAAACGAAGTAACGGAGCCCTGCGGAGTAAATCCGTTGTACTAGAGGGTGGTATGGATACGAAGTCAGTGTT
>LUTY01000088.1 GCA_001640045.1 Candidatus Thiomargarita nelsonii
TGCTGGCAAAAAAGGCCGTGTTACCCATGCGTGAATGAGTCAAGACTAAGGCAATAACCATAAACACCAAAGCCGACCTCAAAAGCATTTTCGGACTCATTATCCAAGCCAAGAGTGCTGCGAATCGTTGCCGCCAAGTGCTATAGCTGGTTCCGCTACCACCCAATTGGGCAATCAGCAGCCCAATTCCCACCGACAAACACATCACCAAATAACCCGCCATATGATTACGATTGATGAAAGTACCCGTTGCGACACCCCGGTAATAAACTTTTTCATGGAAAAAACCATATTCCAATCCCGATAAGGTCATAACACTGCCATAGAGTGCTTGAAATAGCCCACTTACAATCAATGCCAATGCAACCCAGCGCATACGACTACGAGTGTTGACAATCAACAAAGTCAAAGTAAATAGCAAGACATAACTGAGACTTTTGAGCAAACCGACAGCCGTACTGTGCGGATCGACAGACAGCGTGGATAGAGTGGGATAGGCATGTACTTGGGCGGCTTGTGGAGAGAGCCATTGGAGCCACGAATATGGCAGGGGAGTCAATTGGAAAGAGATATAAATGAGCCAGACTAACCAGATCACCAATATGGGGATCGCTTTATAAAAAACGGGCGTGAGTTTCTGTTTGCCTTGCAGATATTGCCATAACCAAACCAGAGCCAAACTGAAAATACCCACTTCCATCAGAGCCCATGCCCAAGCATGGTTACTCCCATAAGGCAAGGGCAGCCAAACGATTAAAATCAACAGACTGATAAAACTGATATTCATCGTACACTCCGTTAGATTGAGTCCATATGAAACACGCTTATAATACTTGCACAAGTATTTCATTAGCAAGCGTAACGTTTGCTAAAGAGCGACAGTGAAGGTAGGGTGGGCAAGGTGTTTAACTATGGAGCAAAATTGGCCTTAGAGTTGCAATTGAACTGTAAGAACATAAGGTAAGGATTGGATATCTTTATGGGTTGGGGCTAACAATATTGACCTACGTGGGGCAATGCTCTCCAAAAACCGGAGTACACCTCTGTTAGGAAAATAACGAAAAAACAAATAATTATCAAATATTTATTCGTTTATTTCCTAACAGAGGTGTACTCATTGATAGCACACTAAACTTTTTTTCTCGTTCCTTTGCGGAGCAAAAAACATTATGCACAATTGATAGGAAACGCTAACACTTCATCAATATGAGAAGCGCCCACGATTAACATTAATAAACGATCTAAGCCTAAAGCAATGCCAGCACAATCGGGCAATCCAGATTCTAAAGCGGCTAAAAATCGCTCATCTAAAGGATAAGTTGGCAAATTGAGAGTTTGTCTTTTTATTAAATCTTCTTCAAAGCGTTGGCGTTGTTCAACGGGATCTGTCAATTCATAAAAACCATTCGCTAATTCAATCCCTTGCACATAAACTTCAAAGCGTTCAGCCAATTCTGGATTATCCACCCGTTTTCGGGCTAAAGCGGCTTGACTGGCTGGAAAATCAGTTATCACAGTGGGGCGGCTTTGTCCTAAGTGTGGCTCAATGTCGTGTGAAAGGATGAGTTGCTGGCAAAAAAGGCCGTGTTACCCATGCGTGAATGAGTCAAGACTAAGGCAATA
>LUTY01000089.1 GCA_001640045.1 Candidatus Thiomargarita nelsonii
CCTTTGAAAAAATAGGTTATCATTTTAAACGTGGTCAACTGACCCATGCTTTAATGGACTTTTTTGTCTACCGCCGCTACCGATGGATAAAAAGGCTATCAAAACGCCGAGACGGAGGGAGAAAAAAATAAATATCAAACCTGGTTGGCTGTTTCTGGCGCAGTAGGCGTTATAGGGGCTGTATTTATAGGCAAGCGTATTAGTCAATTTGATGAGATATACAATAATCCTGGGCTATTGCAATTATTGCCTGTGGGTGATAATCCTGTGCTGAGGCAATTGAATAGAAATATTCAGGCGCAAAAGTTACAACAATGTATATCGGCTCTTTATAGTGATTATGGTATCGGAAAAGGTGATGAAGTTGTACCTGTTTACAGTGCTTCTTGGGAAGGTGTGAATTTAAAAAATCGTCAACTCGTTCCCGGCAGAACTCATTTGGAGCTGATAAAAGGAGATGACGATATTTTATACATTGTTGATGAAATGATTAATAGTTAGTACAACGAATTGAGAAATAAACGAATTAAAAACCGCCGAGAATTGACATTGATTAACGGTTTTTAATTAGTTTATTTCTAAATTAGTTGTACTAAAGCGGCACGAGATGGCATTTTTGCTATGCAAAGAATAAATCCCTTGTACTCAACCACAAAAATGAGATAAAATTTCCCCCAGCTAGGAGTTAGCCAACTATGATGGTGAAAAAACGGCACCCTTCAAAAGTAGTTTACAGTTGTTAGTTTACAGTTGTTTCGGGAATGAGCGGAGCGATTTCCCGAAACTCAGTCGCCACAACGGTTTCGGGAAATCCGCTCCGCTCCATTCCCGAAACAACAAACTGTTAACTATTTTTTCGAGATAAGATAATTGAAGGGTGCCGAAAAAACAAGCAGGAAAATTTAGCTTCGCTTACTTCGTTTCCCCAAAATAGCTTTGGACTATACTTGAAGTCATGATTCGGTACTTAGGAGTTCAAACGATGATTTTTTACGCACAAGTGAATGAAGACGGCACTTTAAATGCCAAGATTCCCAGATTTCTATGGGGACAGAAAGTGACTGTCTCTGTCACACCAAAGACAGAATCGAAATCCTCTTGGGAACAAATCTCCGAAATACTAAAAGAAGCAGACGCACTTGACTTTCCACGAAAAACTCACGCAGAAATTCTAAGTGAGTTAAGAGCATTTAGAGAAACGCAATGAAATTAGCTTATGTTGACTCTTCTGCTTGGATAGCCCGTATCGAAGGTTTACCACGCTACCGGAAAACCATCAATGACTGTTTGAATAAACTGATAAAATAATGTTTTTTAAATTCAGTTAGTTAGCAATATTAATCAGAATTGAGCATTAAGAGCCATTGATACGAAGTAAATGTTTACCAAATTTATTTCAAGGCATCTAGTGGCCTGAAAATTTCCGCCCTCTAGCACGTTATTTGGATATAAATTTATGAAAAACAATATATTGCCTATCATATTGCTGATACTTTTTAGTGTCAATAGCCATGCTTTTCCTAACACGCCTCAGGTGCCGAATGAAGCCGCTTTTAATGAGGTTTTGGCACTGACTATTCAGACTTTAAAAGATGTTTTGCCTGATTTAGGCAATATCAAAG
>LUTY01000090.1 GCA_001640045.1 Candidatus Thiomargarita nelsonii
TACAAACGCGCCTTAGCCATCAGAGAAAAAGTCTTGGGCAAGGAGCATCCCTTAACGGCTCAAAGTTTGAATAATTTGGCGTATTTGTATAAAGCTTGGACTCCAAAATACTTGATTTTTTTAGGGGGGTTGATTTTTGTTATCAAAGACATTAAATAAATGACTTTGTCATATCTACGCTCGCTGACTTAATACGGGGCAATTTGGACGGTGGGCGGTTTGTGAAGTGACTGTTCCGTCTCAGGCTATGAGTACGATTAGGGAGCTTTTAAGTATGAGTGTAGAAGAAACAGAAAAAATAGGAAGTATTGGGCGTACCTCTGTTCAACTAGCAGTTGAGAAAATTGGGTACATTTTCCGAGAACAAAAAGAAAGAGACCACGGAATTGATGCTCATGTTGAAATCGTCAAAGACGGCAAAGCAACTGGACAATTAATCGCATTACAAATTAAGTCTGGTGATAGCTGGTTTAAAGAAAAAAATGATAAAAGAGTCATTTTTAGGGATGATAATGATCATCTTGACTATTGGCTAAACCACTCATTACCTGTCCTTGTTGTTTTGTACAATCCAAGTGAAGAAGTCGCGTATTGGCAAATTGTCAATGACGATACCGTAATAATGACAGGAAAAGGATGGAAACTTGAAGTTCCATTTACTCAAAAACTTACAAAAGAATCAAAGAATTACTTTGAAGAACTTGTAGGAAAACCCATTAAGACAAAAGGCAAATATTCAATTCTTTCTTTGCGTGATGTTAGCCATGGGAGTGTGAAGCGGTACTCGGCAAATGTTTTAGTACCAGAAAGTTTTACTAGACTCAAAATCATTGAGACTGTCCAAGAAGTTACAAATTCACTAAAGAATAGCGAGTATTATGGAAATGACCTAACAAAACAACGTTTTAAAAAGCAAACTGCACAAGCCATTTTTCTTTTTATATACCCTACATTAGAAGACGTTAGGCAAAGTAACTGGGTTTGTAAAAGTTTATGGATTGATAAACATCTACCATCCGATTTAGCTCCTAATCCCATAGAAGGCAAAGACATTGGCAATAATATTACAATTTCTTGGTCAGATACTTATCAAGCAATGCAAGAGTTAAGAGAACAATATACTCTTACAAAGGAGGACTTTCTTGCACATATGGAAGCTGTTAGAAATCCAGTTACGACTATAGTAGAAGGATTAATAAAACTGACTCGGCGTTACGAAATAGGTGAATTAAATCATGAAGCTTATTTAAAGGAGATGACAAAAGCCGAACTTAGAGTGACGGAACTGTATATACAGGTGACAGATATAGGATTGGCACCACTTGAATGTGAAGAACTCAGCAATTGCTTTCAAAGTATTATGGCTTATGCACACAACATTGTTTTACCATTTTCAAAAAAGGGATTAAAAACTTGGATGGAAAATAATAGAAGGTATCTTGTTCGGAAAGCAATAGAGGATTATCAAAAGAAATTACCTTGCTTAAAATATGAATTGGAAAAAATTCATTAAATAGCCCGTGTTTGGAGTTCGCTAACGGCGCTCCAAAACGTTTTTTATCGTTCCCAAACGAGGTGAAGGAATGACTGCAGGAACGCTCAGCGTCCAACAGAAATGAG
>LUTY01000091.1 GCA_001640045.1 Candidatus Thiomargarita nelsonii
GTAGTGGTGATGGCGGCTCGCTTGACATTGAGACCGGCAGTTTAAGCTTGACAAATTCATTAGTTGGGGCCGGCACGGATGGTACCGGAAATGCCGGCTCGGTACAAATTAAAGCAGCAAATAGTATAACGCTAGAGGATAGTGGATTAGTTGTGAGTACTGAGAGTAGTGGTGATGGCGGCTCGCTTACCATTGATACCGGCAGTTTAAACTTGACAAATTCATTAGTTGGGGCCACCACTATTGGTACCGGAAATGCTGGCGATATACAAATTAAGGCAGCAAATAGTATAACGCTCGAAGATGAAAGTTTCTTAAGCGTGGCTACTTTGGGTGAGGAAATAGGTAGTGGTGATGCCGGCTCGCTTGCCATTGAGACTGGCAGTTTAAGCTTGACAAATTCATCAGCTATTGGAGCCAGCACTTTAGGCAGCGGTTCAGCCGGCAAAATCACCATCACAGCCTCCGAATACATTAAAATTGTTGGGGCAGACACTGGCATTTTCAGTGCCAGTGGAAGCGAAAATTTTCCCAATGCCACGGGCAATGCAGGGACAATCACCATTGGCAAAAACCCGTCCGTGCCCGCCCCGACGCTGACCCTAACAGAGGGCGGAGAAATTAGTACCGCAAGTTGGGGTGCGGGTGTTTCTGGAGAAATTGATATTAATATCAAAAATTTAGAAATAAACCAAGGGGGCAAGATTGACAGCTCTAGCCAAGGCAGCGGTTCAGCCGGCAAAATCACCATCACCGCCTCCGAATACCTCAAAATTTTTGGAGAAGGCAGCGGCATTTTCAGTACCAGTAGAGCCACAGGCAATGCAGGGACAATCACCATTGGCGGCGAGACTCTGCCCGTCCCGACGCTAACCGTGACAGAAAACGGACAAATTAGCACCTCGACTTTTGGAGCCGGAGAAGGTGGCGAAATTGACATTAACATCAACAACCTAGAAATCACCCAAGGGGGCAAGATTGACAGCTCTAGCTCAGGCACCGGCTCAGCCGGCAAAATCGCCATCACAGCCTCCCAATACCTCCAAATTGTTGGAAACAACAGCGGCATTTTCAGCACCACCAGCAATACTGGAAATGCGGGACAAATAAACATTTTAGCCGGTGGCACACCATTCGATGGAGTAGAAATCATACCGGGAAGCCTGTTTAGCGCCTCTGCGGAACTCCTTCCTCATGATCAGGGCGGGATCGCCATAGAAAATGGCGGAAAAATCAGTACCTCAACGACCGGTCAAGGAGATGGCGGAACTATCACAATTACAAGCTCGAAACTGCGCCTCAACAATGCCTCGATTACGGCGGATAATGAAGTTGCCGATTTCAACCAAGCCGGAAACATAATCATTGGTGCCCACCAACTTGACATGTCAGACAGTCGCATATCAACTTCATCGACTAATGCCGATGGTGGTAACATTTTGATAGGTGTCAGAGAACTTAATAATAAAAGAATCACTGACAGTGAAATCGCCGCGACGGCAGGTGAAACGGGTATAGGGGGTAATTTAGAAATTAGCGGCCCCAACTATCTGATTCTTGATAGCACCAATCTCAGAGCCGATGCCGACAAGGGGGGCAATTTGACTGTGGATGCCGA
>LUTY01000102.1 GCA_001640045.1 Candidatus Thiomargarita nelsonii
GTAATATAATAGGTCCAAACCAATCTCTCCAAGATGCAGGAGTGCGAAATGGTACTGTTCTTCGTGTGAATCCAAAAACTGATGCAGGTAGGCAATGAAGGATAACTTGGATAGAGACAACACCTAAAGTCATCATCCCAAATTAATAATTGATAAGTTATGACTACACCACAAGAACAACGTAACCTCAGATTGCAAAGCGACTACCAAGAAATGCAGAATATTAAGGGCGACATTATCCAATGGAAACCCATAAAAGGTGAGCCGCCCTACGTTGAAGCATACGAGATTACGGTTAATATCCGGACAATTATTGGTTCTGAACCCAAATATCGTGATAAGCATACTATTCGCGTAGAACTTTATGGTGACTACCCAATTTCACCTCCAAAAACAACTATGGTGAGTGAACCACAACCTTTTCATCCTAACTGGTATAGTAGTCGGCGGTGGTGTTATGGTACGTGGTTTTTGTCAGAGGGGCTAGGTCACTACGTTATTCGCATGATCCGTACCTTACAATTCGACTTGGAGATCACTAATCCTAACAGTCCCGCGAATTCAACTGCAAATAACTGGTTTAAAAAAAACCTGAATAAAGGTATTTTCCCATGTGATAACACTCTGTTACCAGATCCAACAGTACAGAAAACTCGTTTTAAAGTTATCAAGCAACCAAAGAAAAAATTTCTTGTTCGTTAGCAGACGGTTTGGGTTTTTTCTTTCAATCCTCATTACAGGGTAAAAATATAAATAATATGTGTTATGAAATTTTATCCTGTACTGAGATTTAAATCAAAAAAAATATTTGATAGGTTAGTTTCCTTATGAATCTTGAAGATTACGAAGAACAGAAGGAATTGCTAGATCGCTTAGAGCATGTATCTGTGCCGGCTATCAAGTTGATAATCCATGAAGAACGTCTTTATGTACAAATGAATATCAAAAGTTTGATATTAACGGACGACTCAATAGCTGTACATGAAGGTTTTTTATTTGAAATCACATATGCGGAAAATCAATATCAAGCTTTTTTATTTGAAATCGCAGACGCGGAAAATCAATATCAAGCACCGCGTTTCACAACAGTGGGAGAGTTTCCTATTATTTTTCATCCACATTTTAAATGTGTGAAGTATGACAGGTGTCGGTGGGTGGATTATAAACAGTATGATCCCAATGAAAAATTAGGTGATTACATATTGAGAGTGGCGCATTCTCTTAAATATGAAAGTGCTTACATTAAGGAACAACCTACGACGAGTGTAGGAAATGAAAAAGCGTTAAAGTGGTATAGGGAAAATCGCAACCAACATGATTTTTTTCCTAGAGATAAAACAGAATTGCCACATTCTTTAGAGGAAATAAAGAAGGGGCAGTTATTTAAAGCTCATTCTCCCAAGTCCAAAATCATGAAACCAAGCACTTTTAAAGCGAAAAAGAAGTTTGAGGTCAAGAAAATTGAACCGCCATATCAGCCTGAAGAGAAGCAGCTACCTCGTCATTTCAAGAAGTCGAAGAACAAATCAGATTTTAGTACTTCACGGTTTTCGTTTTTGGCTAGAGATAATAAGCACCATCTCTACATTCGCGAGGCGGCTTGGCGGATGATTGACCATCATATTGGATGGGCTCGTAATACGTCATCTAATATGGTAGAACAAGGAGGAATATTATTAGGCAAAGCCTATACTGATGCCGCTAAAAATCTCACTTATGGGGTTGTTGAACAAGCTATTGACGGAAAATCAGCAAAAGGTTCAGGTGCTTACTTAGAAATGACTCATCAAACATGGAAGGAAATGTTTGATCGTGTCGATCACTTACTTGCTAACAAAGATTCAAAACTTCAAATTATTGGCTGGTACCATACTCATCCAAATATGCTTGACGTTTTTATGTCAGGTACGGATCAAGCGACTCAATCGCGCTTGTTTTGCCAAGATTGGCAATTTGCCATTGTACTTAATCCCCAAAAGCAAAGGTGGCGTGCATTTTATGGTAGTCATTCTAAGGAATGTCAAGGATATGTTATTGATGATCGCTAGAATAAGCCCTAACTCAATAATGAAGACGGATAATTTGAACAAATTTGGCTCAGGATAATCAAGGTAATTTCTATGATGTCTGGAAAAAAATTTCAAGTCGTTCAGGATTCTAAGAAATCCTTTAAAGTAACATCACCTGAATCAAACTCAGGTTCTAAATTTCTAGTTGTTAAGCCAACACCAGATTTAAGTCCTGCCACAAATGGACTAAAAGAAGAAAGTTTTATTCAACAACTTGATGAGGCTCACATAGATTTTTCTACAGAAAAAGTTGTCTGCATTGATGCGAAAACAGGAAAAGAACGCCCCGTAGGGCGTTTTAAAAACTTTGGTCGTCAATTACTGTACTACCGGGTATCCACTCAAAAAACGATTGAATCTTCGCTGGTTTGCACCGTAAAAGATATTTCCAATGATCGTGCTATTGATATTCATGTCACATACGAAGCCTGTTGTGAACGTGAAAATGAATATAAGCTTGTGAAAGCGTTAAAGAACGGAGACTCACCTAGCGATATTTTCAATAGACTTATAGACAAATGGATCAAAGAGTATGCCCGTGAAAAAACCAACGTTGGTATTGATTTTATTACCCATTACTTTCAACTGCGTGAAGAGCTACAAGGGCATCTAAGCCAAAACGCACAACAAGAACTCGGATTAAGCCTTCAAGCTCAGCTATATTTTAAATTGGAAAAGGAAGGATTGTTGATGCCTTTTGAGATTAATTCTGACTATTTCCATGTTCGTGTCAAAGATTGCAATGACGATTTTGAACTAAAATTCAACGCAATTCTCCCAATTAATGAGGATAATAAAATCAATAGCGTTATTGCTTACCCTCGGCTACAACAACTAATGCCTTTAGTTCAAAAGCAAATTGAAAATTTTTTGTTGGAAAATACGACGCTACAGGAATTTATTGATGAACTAAACAATCGTATTCGTGATAGCCTAATGGTTGTTTTGAACCAAGTTTTAGTTAAAGAAGGACGTAGAATTAGCTTTTTATCTCTTGAAAGCACGGCAAAATCATCACTCCCAGAAGATTTTTTGTCACTCACTTTTAGTATTGATGATTGCAGAGTCAAAGACGTATCGCCAATACGTGTGGAACACGTACTCCAGATGAGCCTCGAAAACATTACAAAGTTTAAGGCTGCCCATATTGATGATCTGAGAGTTTGGGCTGAAAAAACGTTAGATAAGATCACGAAACAAATCTTAATTAAGAACAGTTATGCACAACTTATCAAAAGTTTTGATGAGAGTGAAACTCATAAAGATATTCCTAGTGAAATTAGAACAAGAATAGGGGAAGAAACCCAAAAAATCGGTTATGCTGTACAACATCTTCTTGTTAAACCTCAAGATGTTGAAATTCTTGTTTTGCAAAGAGATGATTTGTCTATTGAAAACTTGAAAGGTAGTTTTACAACCAATAACACTGATACTGAAGTCAAACTCAGTTTTGCGGTTGAGGGAAAGATTAAACATCTTGAAAAAATTACGCCTTATATCACACCTAAAACCAGTGTTATAGACGAAATAGGAAAAACGGTTCTTGGTGAAGCAAGACAGTTAATTGATACGCTAGACGCAGAGCGTTTTTACATGCGCTTTAAGCACACCAACGTGAATGATGAAATTTCTGTTGAACAGGCGTTAAGAAATCAAATTTCGGCGAAATTAGAGGAAAAATTTGGTTTAGAAGAGATCAAAATCACCCCTAAACAGTTAGAAACTGAGATAGCAGGACGCTATAAGGCGTTGCTTCAAGGCTATGAGTCTTTTCAATTTAAGATTTTCCCGCTGGGAGATAGAGGCCATGGTGAAAAGATAACGTTTTCTTTGGCTTTCAAAGTGCGCTCCGTGGGTGAAGGCGGTTGGCACACATTTCAGGCTGATAGTTTTTCCCGAGAAGAACAACTGGCGAATATTAAAAAAATCCTAGAGGAAGATCTAAAAACTAAGTTAGAAACCATCCCTAGTGGTGATCTTCAATATGGTGACATTAGAGACTATCCTGCCATAATGAAAATAGTCGATTTATCTCTTGAAAAAATTATTGATGTATTTGGCTTAGCTATTGAGATCATTATTTTCAGACGTTTGCCTACAAAAG
>LUTY01000093.1 GCA_001640045.1 Candidatus Thiomargarita nelsonii
GTGGCTGATAGACTCTATTGATGTACCTTTTCAGTATTGCTTTGATCTGAAAGATAACCGGGGTGCGTTTGCGGTTTATAACCATCGTATCAAGGATGAACACTATGTTTCGGTAAATTGCGGTGTGCTTGGAAAAGATGATAGAGGAAGACCGGACGCACCTTATCGGTTTCATGCCATTTTGCCGTGGGCGACATATAAAGAACTGGGTGCCGATGCTTTTGCGCTAGCGCGTTGGGCATTTAGTAAAGAGGTGCTGGGTCGAAGATATGGGAGCACGAGAGGGGAGGAAGAAGGCGAAATATTTTCTCCCCAGGTGTACAAAAATTTCCCGCCAGAGCTAAAAATTGATCGTCAGCCAGATGTGACATTCCTAGAAAAGCATTTAGCTGATCAACAGCAATTGGCGTTTTTTCTAGGGGCTTTGATTGCGGGTGTCGCCCCACCCATGCGTTTTATGGACGATGGACATGCCAGCCAATGGTCTACATATGATCCTTGGAGTGAGAGAGTACCGACGAACGGTGAACGCTTGTTGGAAGAATTGTACCAGTGTTTGCCTTACGAGACACGCTCATTGTGCAATATTTCAACCGGTTGGAAACAATGTGATTTTCAGTTTCAGTTGGCACTTGATAATGAGTCATCGGATAATGTGGCGGTTGCTTTAAAATTGGCGGTTGATGCCTTGGATGAAAATGCTCGCGGTAAGGCTCAAGCGGTGGTAGATGGCTATGTAAACCCGTTGTTTGAAGCCCTAGAGAAGGAAGACGTTCAAAGCTTCAATCAGTTGCGTCGGCCCGATTTAGGGGAATAGGGTTTTTGATAATTTTAAGGTATGGAGTCCAAGATAAATCTTGGACTCCATACCATAAAAACTGCTTTGTTACAAGAATAAGGTTAAAATACCCGTAAACCCATATAATCGTTGATAATATATTTCACCATTGGCAAAAAAGCCAAGCAACGGAAAGTCACCTAAAACCTGTTGAATAGTTTTAAGTTCTTCAGAATTTTTACCAAATAGATTTTGTCCGCGTCCCATACAAGAATAGTACACGCCGCCTTTAGGTTGTTTACCTTTTAAGCGTTTTTTGAGGATGTTAAGCATTTTTACTAAATCTTGATGAGCCGTTTCTCGATCACGGCGAGTAAACATAATAGGCATACCTGAATTGACCACATCACCTATCGCCAACAATTTGTGTTCAGGATCGATGCCAATCAGGTTTCTGACCAAATAGTCGCCCGTATCTGAACCAATAATCGGTAAAGCCGCAAAAATTAAGCCTGCCACTTGGTCGAGATCATTTGCTAATTCTGTTCCAATGTCTTCTTTAAAGACATCAAGCGCCGGACGATCATCAATACGGACAATGATATTATTACTAGATTCAGTGATTTGATGACGTGGTCCTAATGGTGAACATCCTTGAGTCAAGCGAGTTGTAACAGCAACCGCACTGGAAAAGAGTACGCCCGATAATCCACCCTCAACGAGGGTATCAGCAATTTGCAAATGTTGATGACGCGAGCTTGTCAATCCGCCAATCAAAAATCCATCACCTAAGCGTTCACTCATTTGATAGACGAGCTTGGCTATGTGGCGATTACGCGG
>LUTY01000094.1 GCA_001640045.1 Candidatus Thiomargarita nelsonii
CCTATGATATAACAGGTATTTACGGAATGTTTTGGTCAGGTGCTGCCATTGGAGGAGTAGGTGTAGTATGTTCATTAATGCTCGTCTCCTTACCAAAACATCAACCTAAAACGACGGTAGGCGGAATTACTCAAAAGCTAGCTGATTTTAAAAATCAAATGAGGTTACTACCTTATTATAGCCCCAGTATTTTACGTCGCGCCTTATTTTTTTCATTTATGATGGTGTTACCTCTTTACCTACACGAAGAATTGGGTGTTTCGTTTACCTCAGTTGCCCTATATTTCACAATTTCAGCCGTCATTACAGCAACACTGATGCCATTAACAGGCCATTTAGCTGATAAGGTATCTTCTGGAAGAATCATTCTTTATACATTATTGGCGATGGGAGCATTGATTGCTAGTTTTGGATTAACCCAAGATATTATGGTATTTACCGTTTTATTCGTCTTAGAAACTATCGCATTTGCTATAATGCTTCCTGCTGGTATGAAATTTTTTGCTGATATAGTTCAAGAACATCCACAAAGAGGAAGTATATTAGGTCTATTTGGAAGTGTAACGGAAATTTTTACACTTTTCCTTGCGGTAACTATTTTTCCTTTATATGCTGTAAATTCCACACTTACTTGGTTTGCATTAGGTGCAATGTGCATAATTGCCGTTTTACCTTTCTTTTCTGCGCCTCATCCGGGTATTGTACTTCAACCAATAGAAGATGAATCGCGTTCTAGTAAGTAGTATAGTTATCCAGAAAAATTTGGTTCATCAAAAAATCCGATCCCGAAGTATTGAGGGATCGGATTTTAAAACCAGCCAAAAATTATCTGGACACCTATAAGGAACTAAAATGAATAGATTGATAACGACAATTTTAGTTACATTCCTAACACTATATGGCTCCAAGCCTAGTTATGCAGATTCTAGCAAGAAAAGTTCGATTTTTAACATAAACCGCCTGCAAGCACGTTATACAGAAAATAACGCATTATCTTTTACTCAATCAGTATTTATACGTTCATCCGTATCGCAACTCTTTCTGTTAGAAGTTTTTGAACATACAGAAGCTTATGATGATAAAGAAGCTTTTAATCTGCTTGAGATCAACACTGGGGGGGCTTTATTCGATGACAACCAACCTTATCGTATAGGTTGGGTGGCTAGAGCCCAAAATGCCAGTCACTCATCCACAGTATATAGCTTAGGAATGCAATTTAACCTAAGTAATCTGGAATCAATAAAAAATTTGGCACGTAAGTATAAATTAAATACTTTCGTGCAGGTGTTCCCGTTCAAGAACAATGACAGCTTTGGAGATTATGACTTATTGCATTACTATAGCTTGAGACTTTATGGAAAGTTATCAGTTCGTGGGACAAACGCATGGTATCATTTTAATAATGAAAAGAACTATGTGCGAGCTTTGGCAGACTTCATCTATCCTTTGAATCGTCACTTTGATGTTTACACAAGGTATGTTTACCAAAACCGTGATGAAGTTCGAGCGGGAGAATTAGGTTCGGAATGGTCAATTGGCTTTCGCTATAATTTCAAGTGGTAAGTATAGTCTTTTTAATAAGGTTAATTTATGTTTTCAAAAGAATTGAATATCACC
>LUTY01000095.1 GCA_001640045.1 Candidatus Thiomargarita nelsonii
GTGGGTCAAGCGAATTGCCAGTAGTAATGCTGAAATGGCTTATCAATTTGCCAGTCATGCCCTGAAAGCCATGAGCCTTATGGATGAGGCGGGTATTGAGGCTTGGATTATTCACGCAATGGATGTGTATGATAAAAAAGGTTTACATCCTGCTATTGCTGTTCTCCGAGAAGTCGAAGATTTTTCACAAGCGCAAAAAAATACCAGTTTGGCATTGGATGAGGTTGAGCGGGTTTTAGATACTTTTGTCGCTGGATTGAGTGGGCGGCGTTTGAAATTGGAGAGCGCCGAGCGCGTTTATACCGATACTGAGACCTTATTTTTACCCGCCTTATTAAATCTTTTTGAAAAGCGCGAAGATAATTTTTGTTTATTTAAAGCCATGGCAGTGCATTTATGGGCACAAACGCGCTATGGAACTTGGCGTATGAGTTTAAGTCAAGCCATTCAACATTTTCCCTTGCCTGATAAAGCTTGCCGATTGTTTCATACTTTGGAACGATTTCGTTTAGATGCTTGTATTGCAAGAGAATTGCCGGGGTTGGACCGCGATATTAATTTGATACTTAAAAAGTTGGGAGAAACGCGCATTCCGCCGGTTTGGCAACCCATTGCTGAGCAATTGGCGCATCCTTCTGCTACAGTGCAAGAGAGTTATGATTTATTACCTAAAATTTATTCAACACATTCTCCACTTGCTTTGTGTTATCAAGGGGAGTTGGTGCCAGATAGTGTAGAAGAAGTCATGGCGTTGCGTCTGGCGCGAGAAAAAGAAGCTTTTCGCATTGCATTGGTGCAATTGGATAAGCCGGCTCCCTTGGTTGATGTGAATGATGAAAAGTCACGATTTCAAATTGATAAAATCCCTGATGATTCATTACCGGATGGTTTTAAATTTGAACTGAATTTAGATGGACAACCCATCGTACCGCCCGATAATGTTAAAAGTTTGATGGATTCGATTATTCAGGATGTGGGGCTGATTCCTGAAGAGTATTTGGTCGCTGCAGGAGAGGGGGGTTATCATTTTTCGGATGATAAGCAGGCGGAGCGTGAGCCTGAGAGTGTTTGGAAAGGGGTTTATCACGAAGAAGGGGCTTTTCTCTATAATGAGTGGGATTGTCATCGAAAACATTATCATAAAAATTGGTGTGTTTTACGAGAAATGGATGTTCATCCACAGCCAGAAAGTTTTGTAGTGAAAACGCTGCAACGTCATAAAGGTTTAGTCAAAAATTTGCGGCGTACCTTTGAAGCTTTGCGCGGAGAAGATAAGTTATTGAAAGCACAACCGAATGGTGAGGAGATTGATTTTGATGCGCTGGTGAAAGCCTATGCGGATGCGAAACAGGGCTTTGAAATGACAAATCGCTTATTTACGAAAATGCACAAGAATGAGCGTAATATCGCGGTGATGTTTATGGTAGATATGAGCGGCTCTACTAAGGGGTGGATTAATGATGCAGAACGAGAGGCGTTAGTTTTATTATGTGAAGCCTTGGAAACCTTGGGAGATCGTTATGCGATTTATGGCTTTTCTGGGATGACGCGCAAACGTTGTGAAGTGTATCGCGTTAAACGCTTTAATGAGCCTTATTCTAATTTGGTGCAACAACG
>LUTY01000096.1 GCA_001640045.1 Candidatus Thiomargarita nelsonii
CCATCATTTTTATTAAAAGCTGATCAAGATCGGTTTCGGAGGAAAGCGTCTGTGAAGCGCTTATTATACCGTCCAAATCCAGATGGATTGAGGTGATGGGTCGGGTAATGGTGGTGTGTACCGTACTGGCGTTGCCGGGTAAAGTGCTGTATGTGTGCAGGGCATAAAAATACCATGTTGATCTTATGGTCTATCATCGGTAAGGTGGGCGAGGTTTATCTATTTTCATTTTGGAGTCCGTCTGAGTCTGATGAGCCAGAGAAAAATCATCATAAAAATCACACTTAAAACTAATTCGTTGATTTTTTTTTATTCGTTGTATTTAATAATGGGATGAAAGCATTGAGAGAAAAATTGTGTTTGAACGTATCCTAAAACAGATGCAGGAAAAAATCAGAACCCGTCAGTATATAATGACTCTACATGCTGAAGAAGAAATGGACGATGATGAACTGACTATTTTTGATGTTGAACGTGCCATACTCACTGGCGAAATTGTTGAACGGCAAAAAGAGCAGAAAACGGGGGAATGGAAATACCTTATTAAAGGTCATACCTTAACGGCTCATAACGTCATTGTGGTGAGTAAATTAAGTATGACTGGCAAATTGGTTATTATTACCGTATTCCTTTTGTAAAATAACAAGGGAAAAATTATGAAATGCGACTTATGCAATGAAGAAGGTGTACACATCCATCTGATGACACGAAGTTATGGCAAAGGGGAAAATTTATTAGTGATTGAAAATATTCCCGTTATGACTTGCCAACATTGTGGAGAAAGTTACCTAACAGCAGAAACACTACACGAGATAGAACGTATAAAACTTCATCGCCAAAGCTTTGCTATCACACGTCCAGTAGCGGTTGCTGGTTTTTCTATTCCCCATGATGCGCTTAATAGAAATATCCACAGCAACACACTGCAAGCGTAGAGGTTACAGAACTTATGCTCTTGTCATTGATCTCCGCACAACTTCGCTGTGCGGAGATCAATGACAAGAAATAAATGACTTGAATATATCTGATAATTTATGATTCAGTACTTACAAAATGGCAGCTTGGGTCCAAAAATGGTGTGGATTCCGGCGGGTGATTTTCAAATGGGTGATATTCAAGGTGGTGGTGGTTCTAATGAAAAACCGCTGCATAAAGTGTCAATAAAACGCTTTGCTATGGGGCAGAATGAGGTGACGGTGCGTGAGTTTAGGCAGTTTGTGAATGCCACGGGGTATAAAACTGAAGCGGAAAAGGGAAATGGTTGTTATGTGGATAAAAATGGAAAGGGTTCATGGGGCTATGTGAAGGATGCCAATTGGCGCAATCCTTATTTTTCCCCAAACGATAATCATCCAGTCGTTTGCGTCAGTTGGAATGACGCAATAGCTTATGCTAAATGTGTCATCCGTCAAATCCGTGATTCAAGGGTTTTTAGTGGTATGAGGATTTGATAAACACTGACTTCGTATCCGCCCTCCTGCACTAGGCTTATTAAGGGACAAGTCTATTAAGGAACATGCATGTAATAAAGTTTGCAACTAAACCTGCCAGGTTTTGAAAACCTGGCAGGTTTGCCTTTAAAGTTGACTAAGTTGTTTCATTCACGTTCCTA
>LUTY01000097.1 GCA_001640045.1 Candidatus Thiomargarita nelsonii
CGTATAGCTTTGCACTCTTTCGCCATTGTAAACTACATCTGTCACTACCACGCCACTGGCATCGGTTACCTGCGTAAGATGTTGGTAAGTGTGACCGTCCCCACTGGGCTGATAGGCATTGTATGCATACTGGTGTGTACCGCCCAAAGGGTTGGTGACACCAGTGAGGTTGCCGTCCGTGTCATAAGTGTAGCTCCAACTGCGACCAGTGTGATCAGTGACCGTGGCGACGCGACCGCTGCTGTTGTAGCTAAACTGGAGATAGCGACCATTATCGTCAGCAATTTTATCCAGCAAGCCAGTCATGGTAGCATAAGTGTAACGGATGGCGTTACCGTTGCTGTCGATACGGGCCGCGATCTTGCCATTGGTTGCGAATTCTAGGCGGCTACTATCTAGGTTGATAAGATGAACAGTGCCGTCAGTTTGTGGTACTAGCTGTTCAAAACGGCCCGGCGGTGGAGTATAACTCCCATCTTGTTCTCCAGTGTAGACGTAACGCTTGCCGTCTGGCCAACGCAAGATAAATTGGTGACCATCATCCGTCTCATTATAATAAAGCCCAATTTCACAACCTACGGTCCAACCGTTGCCAAATAGTCCGTCCCGTGGGTCTTGCGAGTTGTAGGAACGGGTCAACCGAATCTCAGGGCGGCCCCTCAAAATGATGTCGGTATCTGACCAGATAAAGTGGCCGGTGGGGATGTATACCGGCGATTTGGTGCTATTACAAGGATCGCAATTCGATCCTTCACACGGCCCCGGTGGAGGTGGATCATTCCAATCTGTTGTATCATGGCCCTGGTCCCAAGGAAAGTGGTAGGCCTGCACAGGCAGACCCAACATCAATGTTAAGACTAAAGTGAAAAGCCAGCGCAATAAATGAGCCGCTTTTGTGCGAAATAGAGTCATATCAACTATCTCCCGTTAGACAAACTGTCAAATTGGCTGGAAAGCGCATCAAAGCGTACCGCCAAATCATTATATTGTTTTTGCAAATCTGGATTGCCCTCTAGCCAAGCTGCAATCGCTTCCCCGTTTCGCGTACCGTAGGCCGCGTGGGAAGCACCCGTGAAACCATAACTGGCAAACACCGCCTCCACATTCTGGCGGTTTTCATCTGCTTGGCGATACTGCACCACGGTATTGACACTCTGTTGCATCATAGTCAGCCGAGCCTCCATGCCAGCCAAGGTAATACTACGTGCTTCAAGATCGGCTTTGACGTAAGCTTCCGGCGATAATTCCTGAGCTATCGCCGTCAGACTAAAAGCACACATAAAAATAACGATTATTCTGCCCATTGTTGATCGCTCAAAGTTTCGACAAAAAGTTCTTGAGTCATCACCTCACTAACCTTAACCTGATCAGCCTCTCCCAATTGTTCAGCATAAAAACGCAGAACATCTCGTTCACTGAGTATGCCGACAGGCTCACCCGTTTCAGATTTTACCAACAAAGCACCAATGCGTTTATCATACATCTTCTGAACGGCAGCCTGCATACTTTTTGAAACCTCAATACTAAGGACACCACTTGCTTTTTGATCTAACACTTCCTTTAATTTCATATAACCTCCTATAAAAAAATTCAATGTTGTTGGATGATT
>LUTY01000098.1 GCA_001640045.1 Candidatus Thiomargarita nelsonii
TCATAATCACAGTTGGCAGGATCACCAACGCCGGGACGACAATTCTGATTGTGCCCCTTTTAGTGTCATTGTGTTTGATGAAATAGATAAAGCGCATCCTTCTATTTTAACTAAGTTTTTACAAATTCTTGATGAGGGGCGTTTAACGGATGGCAAAGGTCAAAGTTGTTATTTTTCTGAAAGTTTAATTGTTTTTACCTCTAATGCAGGTGCTCAACAATTAGCATTGTTAGGAGATGAATACCGTCCAGATAGCGACTACAGCACATTGCAACACTACTATCAACAAGCACTTAAAAGTGCGAGAGGCTTAGATACGCATCCAGAAATCTTAAACCGGATTGGCTTATCTAATATTATCCCATTTCGCCATATCATGGATATTAATCATGTTATTGAAATAATAAATGATTTATTGGATAAAACGATTGTTCATTTAGAGACTAAATTCGGGGTGCTGCTGGTTATCGACGATAGAGATACATTGCTTAATCACCTCGCTGCTTGTACACACTGGCAAGAGTATGGGATGCGTAACGTCAACCAAACTTTTGAATCTGAAGTCTTAGAAAAAATTGCTGAAAAAAAATTGGCAGATATTTCCGGTAATTATCCCTTATCACTCAAAGTGGAAAAGGCTTCAATCAAAGTGGAGTTTGAAAAATGATATTTACGCCAGAATTGCGAGAAACGGAAAAAGGTCTTGAAATCAGACTCAATTACCAAGCACCTGATGCTGGAAAATCCTTTAGCTTTTATATATTCGCAGCGAATGGGATAAGCGAGCCGGCTGATAGGCTTGGCGAATGGCTAAACGTTTCCCATGTTGGCAATGCAAATCGCCCGGCCATTTTGTGCCATTTAGGCAGCAATCGTTTAGGCGTTCGGCTCGGAGATGAAACACTTTACGGTGCTAAAAAAGCACAAGAAAATGCTTTAAGCCAATTTATAGCAGAATTGCCAAAGCTATCTGGAGAATACGGCTCATGGTGGGGCGAAACGCAGCGTTTGTTAGAAAGGCATCTTTCTGATTACGCTTGTTTTAAATTGTCTTTATATTATTTTAGTGATGAGGCTTCTAAAGCCCCTTTTGAATGGCATCAAGAACGCTTTGAAAACTGGATTAATTGTCAGCAAAAAATTTTCAATCCAGTGACAAAACAGTTTGAATTTAATCTGATATGCCGTTCTCCTTCTACCGAGTCCCCATTTTATGATTCCCCGTCGGTAGTCACAAAATGGGATTTAAGGGATTTTCTAAATGAGGTGGAGAAAGATAGGGGAAATAAGTCGACAATGTATTTATATGTTAAACGGAAAAATTTAGAAAAACCAATAACCCTTTCTGAAAATTGGAAATTTACGGCTCAAAAAAATAACTGGGTTTGGTTTTGTAGCGATCCAGTTGGCAAAGAGCAGGTGATTGGTGTTATTCCAAATGCGAAAATAAGTGATGTCGAGGATCAAGATATTACTATAAAATAGATATTATATCCTCGTTCCCACGCTCTGCGTGGGAATGCCTTCAGGGACGCTCCGCGTCCCGCACCGCAGAGCGGTGCCAACATGCATTCCCACGCCGAGCGTGGGAACGAGAGATATCAGTTG
>LUTY01000099.1 GCA_001640045.1 Candidatus Thiomargarita nelsonii
TATATTTCCCACCACCATGCTTTCTGGCGATAAGGAATGCAATTTAGCCCAATTGCTGTTATTCATCCACAGCCAAATGCCATAGCTGGGGCCAAAGTCGATAATGATTTCATCTTGAGAGGAGCCGTCTAAGTTTCCGGTGATCAGGCTCTCTGGCGATAAGGAATGTAATTGATCCCAAGTGCTGTTGTTCAACCAGAGCCAAAGTCCAGCATTGTCGCCAAAATTAACGACAAGATCAACAATATTAGTTTCAGCAAGAGCAAAGAGATCACAAGTCCCCCCATTTCCAGAGAAATAAAGCATTCCATCGTTAATAGCAACCTGAGTTGTTTCATTTCCTTCATTTCCCAATGGGTAGGAAAATACCTTTTCTCCAGTATTCTCATCTACAGCATACATATTGGTGTCTGAGATGAAGTAGACAATACCATTTGCTATTGAAGGGTTATATATGGCATCATACCCTTGATATTTCCAAATCTCTTGACCAGTAGCAGCATCTAGTGCATAAAGATATGGCTCGGTGGGAACATAGATAACATTTTTGGTTGTATTACAAGCTATTGTTCCCGTTATTGCCGTTGAGTATTCCTTTTGCCAGATTACAGCTTGAGAAGTTACATCATAAACAACTAAAGTACTAATAGATTCAAATACGTCATCTCTATCTGAAAATGTCACAATCAACTTATCATTGCATAGAGTGTATTTAGAAATATTATCGAATTCAATTTCTTCAGGCTTCTCGAAAATAATTTCGATCTCTTGCGATGAAGCATCAATGCATAACATACGATCTTCCCAAAAAGGTTCTACCTTTACCTCTCCCTCCACAAATATTTTTCCCCCACTCAAAAGCACATAATCACCTTCAAATTCAACGCCATCCGTTACTTTACTTTTATACCAAACGATTTCTCCAGTCTGTTTGTTCAAAGCGAATAACTTGCCATCACCCATAAAGGGATATTCCACCAGATAAACAACATTGTTTGCTTCATCAACAGTAACTAGGGCTGTATTATTATAGCCAAGATCAAAGTCTATAGGAGCTTCCCATAACATATTTCCACTGTCAGCATCGACGGCGTACAAATAAGTAGGAAGAGAGCCTTCCATGTAAAAAATAATGCCATCATCAGAAACGACTGGTTGGGGTGCCCAGCCAAGGTTGCCGTCGCCAAATTGCCACAACATCTGGCCATTTTTAGCATCGTAAGCGGTTAGTCTATTGCCAGCACCAGAAGTATATAATTTATCATTAAAGATGGCAGGTGCTCTCGAAATGACACTAAACCAGCCATCATCACAACCAATCCCCCATTGTCTTTGCAACTGTGATATATTACCAATATTGATGGTGTTTTCTATTGGATTATAAGAAGTGTATTGAGCATCGTAGCCAAAATGAAGCCAATCAGCCGCAAGGACAGAAGGGCTATGCACAACAAATGACAAAAAAATCAATCCCAACCTCAAATGAGAGAAAGGTTGAATTGTGAAGCGGTAAATACTTTGATACATAATCAGTTACCTCCTGATTTACCGGTGGACTTTGAGACCAAAGCATGGCATGGTTCAAAAACCCACCATTTAGGGTTACA
>LUTY01000100.1 GCA_001640045.1 Candidatus Thiomargarita nelsonii
TTCCATAAATTCTGCCCACATCGGTAATGCGACTTTCCCCCCATACTCCCGACGACCAAGAGAACGCGGCTTATCAAAACCAACCCAAACCGTCGTCACTATATTAGGCGAATAACCTGCAAACCACGCATCACGTAAATCATTAGTCGTCCCCGTTTTTCCCGCAATATCCTCACGCTGTAATTTAGAACGGCGACCCGTACCAACACGAATCACATCCTTAAGCATAGAACTCATCATATAAGCATTGCGAGAGTTTATGACCTGCGGCGCATAGCGAGGTGTCTGTGTACAGATTGTCTCAGGAGCAAGGATGTCAAACTGTAGCTCATTTTTAGAAGGTGTCAAAATTTCCTGCGGACATTCACGACAAATTGTCAATGGATTGGCCGACAAAATCACCTTGCCATTAATATCCTCAATGTGATCAATAAAATAAGGCTTAACCCGAAATCCCCCATTCGCAAACACCGCATAGCCCGATGCCAACTCCAGAGGTGTCAATTCACCCGTCCCCAAAGTCATCGTCAGATTTTTCGGAATTCTCGCCGGATCAAAGCCAAACTTAGTGATATGCTCAATCGTATATTTGACCCTTATCTTATTCAACAAGCGCACCGCAGACACATTAAAGGAATGCGTCAACGCTTTCCTAAGTGTCGTCCAACCATAATACTTATGGGTAGAATTCTTGGGACTCCATCTCTTTCGACCAACTCTAAAAGATAACGGAGCATCAAGGACGCGGCTAGAATCCGACATACCTTTTGCCAGTGCCGCCGAATAAATAAACGGCTTAAAACTCGAACCCGGTTGCCTCAACGCTTGAGTCGCCCGATTAAATTTACTGTGATAAAAATAAAATCCCCCCCTTTCAGAAAACAGGAGTCCAAGATTTATCTTGGATTCCTAGCCGACTTTAGGGACAAGTCTATTATAATAGACAAGATGGACAAAAGGACTTTAGCCCCGCGAATAAACCAAGTATCGCCAAAGCAGTCAAGCTAAACCCCGTCATGATTTGATGCCAACGGTAGAGTACACGCGCTAAACGAATAGTGTGTGTCCGCTCAACGCACCATTGCCACGGCTGTTCAATCCCCAATGCTTGATTTTCTAGCGCAGAGACAAAGAACATATGATAATCAAGCGTTTGATCTCTCACGCGAAGTAAGAGCGAGTGGAATTGTCTGGTATCCAGATCGCTTAAAACCTCACGCCATTGCGGATCCCCATCATAGTGATGTTGTAAGCTTGTAAAAAACTGTTGTAATCTTTCGCCGCCTTGTAGGAGTTTGATATGTTCTAAATGAGGCGGGATCAGTCTGACAAATTGCTCGTGTCGCTCAGTGTAACCGGGGAGTTGATCACTTTTTAATACCACAAAAGCCACGATAAGATGCTGCCCCTCTTCTATCATTTCCAACACTCTAGCCGTTGCAGCCATAAATGGACCCACACTCCAACACGCTAACAAGCCTTGGAGCCAACGCTCAAATCGCTCATCCTTTTCAGACGATTTAAGCAAATTGGCAAAAAAACCGATATTGCGACCGCTAGGCGTTATCATCTGAATATGCCTTTCTTTGTCATCCTCGTGAGCGTA
>LUTY01000101.1 GCA_001640045.1 Candidatus Thiomargarita nelsonii
GGCGCTTTCAAAAGATTTTATGAAAGGATAAACGTTTTTTTCCCAGCGCTCTGCACTGGATTCAAAAGACTCTACGAAGTGGATGAGCGCTTTTTCCAGATTGGCTAAAGATTCTTGCCCTTGTGAGGGTTCGTTTTCCGTCTCGTTGTTTTTCATGATATCGATCCCGTTTTTTAGACTTTTTCCCAACACAAAATACGATTATTAACCGGCATTTCATAATCACCCTGCAACCTCATCCCACCCTGGTTCGCCAAACTGTCTAACCATTCAAAATCACGGATGCCACTGAGTGAATTGCGTTCTTTTAACCAAAGATCAAATTGTGCATTGCTTTCGCTGCTATATTGCCCGCCATAATTGAATGGTCCATACAAAACCAATAAGCCGCCGCTTAAAAGTACGCTGGCGCAGCCTGCGAACATGGCTTGAACCTCGCTCTTAGCCATAATATGCACACAGTTTGCTGAAAAAATGCCATCATACTGGTTTTTAGGCCACGCATCCTTGCTAACATCGAGTGCCAAAGGCAAACGAGTATTGAGCAAGTTCGCTTCGTCTAGCCACATCTTGATGCCAGCATGATTTTCAGCGCGATCACTGGTATGCCAAATCAGATGAGGCATCTTTTCCGTAAAATACACGGCATGTTGTCCAGTGCCGCTGCCTATTTCCAAGATACGCTTGCACTCAGCAAACAAGGGTTTGATGACTGATAAAATGGGATCACGGTTTTGATCACAAGATTCAGCGTAGGGTTTCATTAATAAGTCTCCGTTTTATAAGGAATATGCTGGTTGATCTCTGCTATGTAATCAGCGACAGCCTCCTGCTCATGTTTTACATATTGGCTTATCGCTTGCTGAAAAGGATTATCGGATAGCCAATGACTGGATTGTGTCAAAGTTGGCACAAAACCCCGTGCGACTTTATGTTCTCCTTGTGCGCCAGGTTCAAATATTTGCAAACCCTTTTCGATACAATATTCAATACCTAGATAGTAGCAAGCTTCAAAATGTAGATTTTCAACCGGCTCGATACAACCCCAAAGTCTGCCATATAGGGTTGTATCACTACAGTACATCAAAGCGCCGGCAATACATTTATTTCCCTTATCAGCCAATACCAAAATGGTCTGTTCAGGCAATTTTTCGGCTACGTCACAAAAAAAAGCTTCGTTCAGAGTAGCAACCCCCCATTTTCTTTCAAACAAGGCATTGTAAAAATGACTAAAGTGCCTCCAATCAGTACTTGAAGCGGTATAGCCATCCAATACACGTAATTTAATACCACTTTTTTTTATGCTCAGGCGTTCCTTGTGGATATTTTTGCGTTTTTTGGCTTTGAGTTTTCCCAAAAATTCTTCAAAATCTGTGTAAGCTTGGTTATGCCAATGGAATTGACAGTCATGGCGCGAGAACCATCCTTGCTGTTGGAGCCATTCATGTTGATTTTTTTGAGGAAATAAGATATGGCAACCACTGGCACCAGTTTTTTGTGCTAATGCTATCGAACTTTCAAGCAATATGGGTGCAACTTTTTCAAACATAAAACCAAAAACCTTGAAAAGTTAATGCAACAACCAAGCAATATCATTCAAGC
>LUTY01000111.1 GCA_001640045.1 Candidatus Thiomargarita nelsonii
ACATCGCGTTAGGCTCTAAACAAAAATTAGCTTTAGCAAATTGCTCAATCCCGCTAAGGTGTGGTGCAAAGTGACACCACACGCACCTCATCGCTCCAAGTTTCTTCAGGCTCAGGGTTGCCTTCAAGGCTGATGCGTGAGCCAAATACGCCTTTATCCATCGGATTATAGCGAAACAGGGGAAATACACGCGCTTTGACTGCCCGTTTTGCCTGCCTGAAACTTTGATCGCTTGCAAATCCGTGGCGTTCTGGACTGGGGGCATGGACATAAATTAATGCAGGTCCTGCAAATTGAAACGCCGCTTTTAGGCTATCAAGAAAATGGGTCGTGTCGGCTAATGAAGTTTGCACAATGTAAGCGTTGCGCTGCGACAATGCCAATAAAGCAAAATCGATTTGGGCTTCTCCGGCAGCCGCCATCGGTGTGCCAGCCACGTTGGCGGTGCCCAAGTTCATATCTAAATCGGCAAGTACCATCATTTTGATCGGCAATTTCCCCCCCAATAATCGAGTGAGTCCAGAAAATCCTTTGCCACTCAGTACTTCATCATTACCCAGCAACAGTAAGGGAGGGCAGAGTCCTTGCTCTTCCAGACTCAAATCGTGCCAATTGAGAGGCTCTGAAACTTGTGCAGCCCGTGCGGCTTCCTCTGGTTTGTCCAATTCCAATCGCGCTTGGCGCAACAGGGCTATGCCTTCGGTTGCTTGGCGCAACTGGCCTTCCAGTAAACCGCCCGCCAATTGTGCCGTGTCGCCAATCATATCGACGGCAACAGGCACTTGAAATGGATTATCCGGCCAAGAACCGGCCCAACCGCTCAGAGTGCCGGGCGCAATCGCTAAACTCAAGCGAGAACGTCCTAAACCATGTCCGCCTTCAGACAGCTGCCAATGCAATTCGCCCAGTGCTTTAGTGGTTTTTACCAGTCGGCGCAAGCGAGCAGCATCAATCAGTCCCTCTGCCCCTTCCACTTGCTCGGTGAGGGCGGCTAAGGGGGTTTGACCGCCATGCTTGATGGCATCCAATCCTTTGCCTAGCTGTTCGATATCATCGGTAGGCAAGGCATTCGTGAGAGTGTCGCGGATGCTTTTCATCAATTTTTCCCGTACTTCGGCAATGTCTTCAATAAAGTCGTTGATAAGCGGTTGCCGTTGAAATTCTGTGACGGCTAGGGCGAGGCGCACCGCTGCTTTTTCCCCTGAGCCAGCTTCGGCATTGTCTCCCCCAGCGAGGGCGAGTTGACAGTAGCGGGACAGCAAAATCGCTGGCATGGGGCCAACTTGTGGATGTTCGCTGGCGCGTTCTATGCTTTTACCCGGCGTATCCGGTAATTGTTCCCAGAGTCGCCAGAGGCTGCGTGTCTGTTCGACTCGCGGTATTGTCTGAGGAACAGCAGACAGCGATCCTGGTTCGCAGGCGGTAATGCACAAGCCGCAAGCTTTACAAGCATCAGGATTGATCACCAGTGATAAAAATTCGCCGGTTTCGTGCTGATAGCGTTCTTGTTCATAAAAGAAAGTGTCGGTGCGGGCGAGGGGCAGTTCGCCGATTTTTTGGATCACGCTTTCCAGAGCTTCGGAGACGGCCACTTTGCGTTCGCCGCTCAGCGGCAGTTTGTCTTTCAAAGCCGCAAAAGCGTCTTGGATAAATTCGCCAGCAGTGTTATAGCTTATTTCTGGGTTTCTGCCCAAGCTGTGTAGGCGGGTGGCCAGTTTGCTTGCCGCCATGCGTAGTGAGTCTGCGCTAGTCAGCCTGATGCCGCTTTCGATTAAGGCGCTGGGCTTGATGACAACACTGCCGATGGCACTATCAGGGCAACGTGTCCAGCATTGTCCGCAACCGGTACAGGTATTGGGGTCGAAAGCGGGCAACATTTCTCGCGCTCCGCTGAGATCGCGGAAAGTTGAAGTCAGCGGTGGAATAATGCCGGTCGCCATGTAAGGATCAGGGGTCATTTCCGCCGTTTCGCCGTTACGGTATAATACGCCCACTTGATCCCAGAAGCGCGGTAAACTGTCATAAGCGTCTCCGCTATGACCCAGATGGCGAACCGCCATCGGTGCTTCGTCGTTCCAAATCGCTGGCAGATTCGATTGTGGTGCGGGCATATTTTTGTAGTCAAGCGGCTTCACCGCTTCAAGTCCGGCTTTGAAATGAGAAAGTTGCGCCACCCGTTCTGTTTCGGGCAAATTATGCAAACTATCTTCATATCCGTTGAGAACTCGTCGCACTTTCAAATCTAACAGCCCCGTGTCCAGCAGGGTGCCAAATAAAGCACCTAATGTCATTGTTTGTGAATTGGGGGCTGTCGTCGGGACGCGATAAAGTATTGCTTGTTTGCTTTGGATATCTTCTCGCAGGGCGGGGGACAGGCTTTGCCAGAATGTATCGTCATCCAGCGTGGAGACTGCCAGCAGAATACCGCCTTTACGCAATCCTGCCAGCGGTTGCGTCAGCCGTTGAGGGGCGGTTAGTACGGCAAGATCAATGGGCAAATCGTCGCCTGGATCCCGCAGTGCAGTCGGCGCATAAGTGAAACGGTCCACCCAACCGGATACCCAAGGCTCTCTGAATAAGCCGGGACGACTGCGTATCCAGCCACCGATCAGGCGATGCAGAAAAACCGCCGCTTCAACATTGAGTCCTTTGCCAGTTTGATCGGAGAGATTGTGTATGGCTACGGTGAGTGCGCCCGCTGGGCGTAAATCGGGAGTGGCTTGTTGACTGCGTAGCCCCAGTCCGCTGATATTGGGGTAAGCACGGCGTAAATTGTCTAGTAATACTTGACGCTTTGGGTAAATGCTGGAGGCGCGGTCAAATTCAAATCCTAAGAATATGCGACCCTGGCCTTTTTCTTCCAAATTTTCGCAGAGTGCGATCAAGTCTGTTGCGCGTAAAGGTTGACCGCCTGTTCCGTAAACGACTGAACGGAAACGGGGGACTTGTTTATCTTTGATGAGGGGATAGCCGGGATGAATTTCAGCTTTAAGCCGAGCATTTTCCAAAGCACGCCCCAGTGCGGCGCGAACTTGGCGCATCAATGGGGGATCGACAGCGAGGGGGGTATCGGCGCGTTCCAGCACGGCAACTATGCGTTTGTTTTTAAGGTGTTTAGCAATTTCTGCGCTGGGGAAGGGTCGAAAACAGTGGATGCCAAGTACACCTACTTTGAGTTTTCGTTTTTGGCGCAGATAGGTGGCGACGGCTTCTAGGGTTTCTACAGCAGCACCTTGCGCGACGAGGACAATTTGGGCGTTGTCCGTTTGATAATTGGAAACTTGTGCCAGAGGGCGACCGGTTTGTGAGGAGAGTAGGGCCAAGGATTCTTCCAGTATGGCACTTAAGTGGTGAGTAAAATAGGGGTGTTTTGCGACGGCGCCCAGTGACCAGCTTTCTGGTCCCTGCAAAGCACCGTGCATAACGGGTCGATCGGGATCATGCCAGCGCGGGATGCGGCGGCGCGTTTCGCCAAATAGGAGTTTTTGCGCGGGAGTGGGGGCGGCGATTTGTTCATCAGGTTGGCCTAAGAATTGTTGCACCAATTCAGGTGAGGGTAAATGGACTTCTTGTGCCGCGAGAGCGGTTTGTTCTCCGTCCATTGCGACTAGACCTGGAATCAGACTCAGTTCGGCAACTCGCCGCGCTACCAGTGATAAGTCAACTGCTTCTTGTACGGTGCTGGCGTGTAGTACAAAAAAGCCGGAATCGGCACTGATATGATAGGCTATATGTCCGCTACCGAGTGCGCCAGCGTGCGCGGCGAGGGTCCGGTTGCTTAAATGTACTACGAGGGGGACATGGCGACCGACGGCTGTTACGAGTAAGTCTTGGCTGCTCATGATATCGGGGGATGATAAAAAGGCGGTGGCGCGTGCGCCGCTCATGCTCAATCCGATGGCCGCCGCCAAGGCACCGCGTGCTCCTTCGGTATCCCTACCGGTGAGGCTTTTTCCGAAGCAATTTTGGCCTCGGCGTTGTTGTTCTGTCTGCCAAGCGAAGGCGGCAGCATCGGCGGGAAAGGTGGTGCCTAATCCTGCGGCTTCGGCGATACAGGCTTCAAGTGCTGCGATGGCGGTGTTGCCGTCAAGTACGGTTTTTATGCCGGCGTGTGGGGGAGTGGTGGTGCTGAATAAGCGTTGAAATAGGCGTAAAGTTGAGTTG
>LUTY01000103.1 GCA_001640045.1 Candidatus Thiomargarita nelsonii
ATAAGCGTCTAGGGCTACTTGTTTGACTCGCCGGAGTAATTCTTCAAAACGCGGATTGTTAGATAGGTCAATGCGTAACACTAAGGTATTGACCAAAAATCCAATCAGTGGTTCTATTTGACGATGGGTACGATTGGCGATGGGTGAACCGATCACAATATCGGATTGACCACTGTAACGAGACAGTAATGTGGCAAACGCCGAGAGCAACGTCATAAATAAGGTAGTTCCCGTTTGCTGACTCAGGTTTTTCAACTTGGAAGTGAGTTCAGGCGACAATTGCAATGATGCTTTTTTGCCTTGAAAGCGTTGAATCGGTGGACGCGGATGGTCGGTGGGCAGTTCAAGTAAGCCGGGTGCGCCCGTCAGTTGTTTTTTCCAGTAATTGAGTTGGGTTTCAAGAACGTCTCCGGTCAACCATTGCCGCTGCCAGTGTGCAAAGTCGGCATATTGGATGGGTAGCGGGGGCAAGGGGGACGGTTGGTCTTGACAGAAAGCCTGATAAAGTGTCGATAATTCGCGATTAAATATCCCGATTGACCAACCATCAGAGATGATATGGTGCATGGTCAACATCAGAATGTGTGACTCAACACCTTTTTGTAGCAAGGTGGCACGGAATAAAGGCCCTTTAGATAAATCAAAAGGACGTTGTGCCTCCTCATTAACGAGGCGTTGAATTTCACGATCTTGTTCTTCGGTGTTCAAATCTTGCAAGTCAACCATGTTTAACGACCAATGCCCAACGGGAGAAATCACCTGTACAGGCTGCTCCTCAAGTATCTGAAAGGTGGTTCGTAGGGTTTCATGGCGCTGTACCAAGGTTTGCAAACTCTGTTCAAGGCATCTAAGCAAACGATCTGTGAATGAGGTAGTCCCCCCCGTAAATTCTTGGTTGTTATCAGCACCGACACTTGTGCGTCTTCTAACATGAAGGCTAAACGGGCGGCTGGATAGGTTGGGTCTAGTGGCAGGTATGCGCCCCCGGCTTTGAGAATCCCTAATAGTCCATAGACCATTTCAAGGGAACGCTCTATACAAATGCCAACTAATACTTCAGGTTTAACGCCGAGAGTTTGTAGGTAATGTGCCAATTGATTGGCTTTGTTATTTAATTGAAAATAGGTCAGTTGTTGATCTTCAAACACGACGGCAATTGCATCAGGCGTTGTTTCGACTTGGTCCTCAAATAACTGATGAATACATTGGTCTTGAGGATAGTCGGTCGCGGTATCATTCCAAGCCATCAATTGCTGAGATTCTGTTTCCGTGAGTAATGGTAACTCGGCAATGGGTTGCTGTGGTGTTTTGACAATTCCTTCAAGTAAGGTTTCAAAGTGGCCCAACATCCGCGTTATTGTGGCTGTTTTAAACAAATCGGTATTGTATTCTAATTGGCCAACCATTCCTTGTGCGGTTTCCCGCATTGATAGGGTAATGTCAAACTTGGCTGTGACATTTTCTGGGACGATGGGGGTAAGGCTTAGCCCCGATAATTCCAGACGGTTCCCCGACGGATTTTGTAACACGAACATTACTTGGAACAGTGGTGTGTGGCTAAGATTTCTCTCTGGCCGTAATTCTTCAAATAATTTTTCAAA
>LUTY01000104.1 GCA_001640045.1 Candidatus Thiomargarita nelsonii
CCGATAACCTTCCTAATCTTGCTTGTCAGGTAGCCATCAAAGCGGGTATAAAGCCTGACGTTATGCCAGAGGAGTTCCCAAATTATGGTTGCGCTGGGGGATTATTTCCCATGAAATCCGCTATTAAATACTGCCAAAAGAATGAAAAGGCCGCACTCGTACTCGTCTTTGATCAGTGTAATTATCGGGGCTACCACAACGATAAGAATGAGTCTTTTGCCAATTTTTCAATGGATTTAAAAGTCAACCTCCTATTTTCAGATGGGGCATCAGCCATTTTATTAATCCCAGAAAGGATGAGAAATCATTTTGAGGGGGCCAATGCCAGAGTTGAAGAGATATTAACTGATTTCCATCCGAGCGACATCATTCGCTTTGATAATAACCGGTTTTTTCTCGGAACTGAGGTTAAAGAGCAAGTACCAAAGCTGGTAGCGGACTCGGTTATTAAACCCATTATGGCTAAAAATGGTCTGTCATTATCTGAAATAGAGGAATGGTCTATCCATCAAGGCGGTCGTGAGGTTTTAAAAAAGTTTTTAGATGACTCTGTTTTAGGACTCACATCGCAACAATTATCTCGTTCTGAGCAATTGTTTGATAAATATGGCAATTTCAGTGCCCCCAGTTGTTTCTTTGTGTTGGACAGTTTTATGCCGGAAAAATCCAAAAATAAAACGGGAACATGGGGTATGATGGTTGGATTCGGTGCGGGACTTTATCAAGCAGCACTCTTATATCAGTGGGTTTAAGTTAGCCGGTTTGGTGTGAGTACAACTAATGCTCAACAACGAATAAAAATCTACAATATTCAAGATTTTCCGTGCTCTCAAGCCTTATCCTGCGGAGCCGGACGGCAAAAAATCGTGCATTGTTCTAACAATCGCGACAGACTTGATAGCACTGATGAACAATTTTGTAGTCAAGAAGGTTTTATTCGTTGTTGACCATTAGTTGTACTCACCACAGCGACCAAAAACTTCACCAGAAAATGAACTCTATGAAAATCAAAAGCCTTATCCTTATTTTAAGTATTTTAAGTGTATTGTCCGCTGCTCTGTCACCGCTATCACTCATGGCGGGCGACGGCACTGTTACCCTAATTCACATAGGCGATATTCACGGTCATCTGATACCCCGCCCCCATTTTCGCCAAGGCGATCCCGATTATGGCAAACAAGTGGGTGGTTTAGCCTATCTCTATGACCAGATTAAAAAAATCCGTCATAAACACCCCAACAGCCTCTTGATCAATACTGGCGACACCATCCAAGGTTCAGCCGAGGCACTATATTCAGAAGGGCAGGCGATTGTGGATATTCTCAACCACTTTCAAATCGACGCTTTTGTGCCGGGCAATTGGGATTTTCTATATGGCACCGAGCGATTTCGGGCACTGTTTGCCGGCGACAAGCCAAAAACCAACTGGCATGCCTTGGCAGCTAATCTATATTATTCAACCCTCTATGATTTCCCCTTATCTCGTTATGCCGACAAAGCCGGTCAACGAGTGTTGCCTTTTTATATTATTAAACAAGTGGGTGATGTCAAAGTGGGCATTATTGGCTTGACCGCAGATAGGGGACCACAGGCTGTCAG
>LUTY01000105.1 GCA_001640045.1 Candidatus Thiomargarita nelsonii
ACTGACATTTTTTGTCATCGCATTGCTAGTCAGCGGTTGTCAATCTACAAATCCACGGAGTTTAGATGAACAACCCGTTAAGGCTTCGCCAAAAATGGTAAGACTAGGTGATCCTCACAGTTCACAAAAGGCTTTGGTGATAGGCAACCGTGATTACGCGCACTCGCCCTTGCGTAATACTCTCAATGATGCTGAGGACATGGCTTCCAGACTGGAATCCATGGGCTTTGATATCACACTGGCAACAAATCTCAACCGCCGAGCCATGAAGAATGTTGTTAAAGTCTTTGGTAAACGTTTATCTAAGACTGGAGATGATGTCGCATTTTTCTACTTCTCTGGGCATGGCGCCCAGGTGGCGGGAAAAAATTTTCTGATTCCCACCGATAATGACGATCTTCGGGAGGAAAAGGATTTGGAACCCAACGCGGTTTCTGCTCAAACCATCTTGGCAATGATGAAACAAGCGAATAAGGGCATGAATATCCTGATCTTGGATGCTTGCCGTGATAATCCTTATAAGGGCAGTGAAAAAAGCATGACTCGCGGTTTGTCAGAAATAACCCCCCCAAGGGGATCGCTGGTTGCCTTTGCCACTGCGCCAGGTACAACGGCTTCGGATGGTGATGAACGTAATGGCGTATTCACTGGTACCTTGCTTGACGCGCTGGAAGGGGCCGAACATAAGCGCATAGAAGATGTGTTTATGGAGGTACGCGATTTGGTCCTAGAAAAAACTAAGGAAAGGCAAGAACCTTGGTATAATGCCTCAATAAGAAAGCCTTTTTGTTTTGGGGGATGTCCAAGATAAATCTTGGACTCCTTAAATTTTTCACTATTGTTATGATAAACACACTCCGCAACTGTTTTTCTTTATTACTGCCTGCTTTTTACATACTCTGTTTGCTAGGCTGTATGCAGCCGCTTTATGCTGATCAGCGGTGTAGCTTAAAAAACCTCAACAAAGGTGTCCCAATAGCATTGTTGATAGCCAATAGCAAGTATGAAAAAACGCTCAGGCAGCCCGTTAATGATGCCAAGGCGATGAAAAAAGTTCTGACAAAAATCGGCTTTAGAGTCATTTTAAAAACAGAACTTGACAATAAAGCAATGAATAAAGCCACCCGTGAATTTAGTAAATGTTTGAAAATAACCCAAGGTGTTGGGCTATTTTATTTCTCGGGGTATGGTATGCAACTAGCAGGGAAGAATTATCTGTTACCTATCAATCCCGATATTGGGGATGAAACAGATGTTAAATATGAAGGTTTTCCGGTCAATAAGATATTAGATAGGTTTGAAACCTCTAAAAATGAGTTGAATATCATTATTTTAGATGCCAGCCGTGAGAATCCTTATCCCCGTTTTGGCTCTCGCGGTTTGGCAAGCCTGTCGCCCCCAAACGGTTTTTTTATTGCTTATCCGACTGATACAAATAAAACAGTAGGAGAGGAGCAAGGGGTTGAAAATAGTTTATATATCAGGGAATTGATTAAAGTTCTAAAAAAAGCCAAGCAAAATCATACGCGCATAGAGGATGTGCTTATGCAAGTTTCTAATGCAGTCGAACAGAAAAGTCGTCAGCAGCAAGTGCCTTG
>LUTY01000106.1 GCA_001640045.1 Candidatus Thiomargarita nelsonii
CCGCTGACTGGTTTTATGCGCCAGCAGATATGGCAGATTTAGCAGAATTCATATTACAAGTTCCCGCACCTAAGCCAGTTTTTTGGCTAGGCTTAGGTAGCAACATCCTTGTTCGGGATGGTGGGATACGTGGGGCGGTGATACTGACGGCGGGTTTACTGAATGAAATCAAATCATTAGATGAAACAACGCTATATGTTGAAGCCGGCGTGAGTTCTGCCAAAGTTGCCCGCTTCGCGGCACGCGCTGGTTTGACGGGGGCGGAATTTTTAGGCGGTATTCCGGGCACCTTTGGGGGTGCATTAGCCATGAATGCCGGTGCTTGGGGCACTGAAACCTGGTCACTGGTGCAAAGTGTAGACACTTTAGATAGACAAGGACAGTTTCATCGCCGTCAAATCACGGATTACACAATTGCTTATCGCAGCGTTAAAGGACCCAAAAATGAATGGTTTGTCGCGGCGACTTTGCAATTGTCTCCAGAAACAGAGAATAGCAAGGCTAAAATTCAAGCATTATTAAAACAACGCAATGATAAGCAACCAGTGGGTTTGCCCAGTTGCGGTTCCGTGTTTCGTAATCCACCCGGCGATTATGCGGCTCGTTTGATAGAGGAGGCGGGTTGGAAAGGTCATTGTGTCGGTGGTGCTTGCGTTTCTGAAAAACATGCTAATTTCATTATTAATCACAATGCTGCAACGGCTGCTGATATTGAAAATTTAATTGAGCAGATCAAGGTTTCTGTCAAAAATATGTCTGGTATTAGTTTGATACCCGAAGTCCATATTGTAGGGGAACGCAGCAATGCCATATCGTAGCGACCATGTGAGTGATAATATCAAATGAAAAAAGACTTTGGTAAAGTAGCAGTACTGATGGGCGGCAACTCGGCAGAACGAGAAGTTTCCCTCAAAAGCGGACAAGCGATCTTAGAGGCTTTATTGCGTCAAGGTGTTGATGCCTTGGGTATAGATACTGCCCATGATGTTGTGACACAATTGACCAAAACACAGTTTGATCGCGTATTCATCGCTTTACATGGACGCGGGGGCGAAGATGGCACGATACAAGGTTTACTAGAACATTTGGGGCTACCTTATACCGGCAGTGGCGTGTTAGGTTCGGCATTAGCGATGGATAAATATCGTACTAAACAACTCTGGCAAGGATTAGGATTACCAACGCCTGCCTCTGTTCCTTTACAAGCCGACAGTGATTTTAATCAAGTGGTTGAACAAGTCGGCTTACCGCTGATGGTCAAACCCGTGTTAGAAGGTTCCAGTGTTGGCATCAGTAAAGTCACCACTGTTAATGAACTCGCTCAAGCTGTCGAAACTGCGCTTCAATTTGATTGTCTCGTTATAGCCGAACACTTTGTCAGTGGTATAGAATATACGGCTGCTATTTTGCAGGAGACGGTATTTCCCCTAATACGTTTAGAAACGCCCCGTGATTTTTACGATTATACAGCTAAATATAGTGACAACAAGACTTCTTATATCTGCCCTTGTGGTTTACCCGCTGAACAAGAACAGGCTTTACAAAATATTGCGAAGCAAGCCTTTTTATCTATTGGGGCTCGCGGATGGGGGCGGG
>LUTY01000107.1 GCA_001640045.1 Candidatus Thiomargarita nelsonii
TTTTGTTATCAAGGCATTTATAGATATGAAAGACACAGAAACGGGATATGAGAAAGTTCTTAATGGGTATCTAGGAATAGGCCATCGGCCCAAGCTCAAGAGTTTGAAGGCATTTCGTGAACAAGGTGTCACTCACATATGGACTCTTCTATCTGAAAAAGAGGGATCTCTCAACATAAAAAAAGCGTCTATTGCAAGTGGCTTAGATTGGGAATGGTTGTCTTTGGCAAATGGAAAACCACCAGAAGAAAGCCTTCTCCCAGAAATTATAAACTCATTTGAGAGGTGTAAAAGGCATTTGGAGAATGGCGCAAAGATTTATTTGCATTGTTCTGCTGGTATCCATCGTACTGGAATGATTTCTTATGCGTTTCTTAGGTTTATTGGAAAAAACAATAAAGAATCTCTAGATACCCTAACCAAGATGCGCTCAATAACGAGTGAAGGTGTGGGTATTGACCGTCTAGAATGGGGTGATTTAAATTTTGGTTAATCATCTAACAAATTGTTCAAGCTGACACCAGGCGGCGCCGCTTACCATGGTATTAACGCTCAAAGTTGGTATTATGGAATGGTTTTAGCCCACCTCCATTGGTTTTTAGGGACTACCTAAAAATTCTATTGGCAATCGGCGCCAGTCGTAGGGAAAGCCAGCTTTTTTTCTCTGCTAATTCTAATCAAAAACCGTAGCATTTCATTGACGGATTCAGAGTTCGGAAACACTTCTGCAACATCCGGTTCTAAACGCACAATTGCCCCACCGAAACTTTTTCGTTCCGGACCAAGCTTTCTCACTCGCAAGCTCCTTAGATCATATTCTGGCCGAAGTTCATCGTCCATTTCTGTATTAACCTTTTTCATAAGCCTCTCGCTCTCGTCGTGTAGCTTCTCTTGCGCTCATAGAAGTCAACATAAAGCGGATCATTAACTTGATACGGGACGCTGGAGCGTCCCAGACGGGGTTCCAACGCCGGAGCGTTGGAACAAATGGGCTAGCTTCGGTAGTCGGTATTAAGCCACTTGTTAGGTTCTTTTATTTAACCCGATAACGCAGCAACACCTCATTATCTAACACTACATTGCTGGACCATATAAATTCAGCCCCTTCACCAGCAAACTTCTCCTTAAAGTTCATATAGGACTTTTTATTATTGACACCAATTTCTTCTTCAGTATATGTCGTAGCTTTCGGCCAAGTGCTGTAGTCATAGCCTTGAGATAGCCAATCGTCTGGTACCGACCAGTGTATCCCATAGCCGTTTTCGCCATCGTCAGAGCCTTCCATAGTACATGTTGCAGAACCACGAATATTATTTTCTTCAGTTAGACAGCTCAAATCATAAATTGGGGATATATAAAACGTTTGTGCCGACCACTGGTTATCGGTGACAGTCCCATCACTGAAGCTCGCAATAAAACCACCATCACCGGGATGGAATTTTTTGCCTCGGTTGTTTTCGCTGCCCAGGCCTAAATTTTCTTCCCAGTCGATCAACTTGACCGCAATATCGTAAGGTTTTTTTACTTTAAAACGCACAATGTTAGAATTGAACGGTGTAAACGGTATTGGATCAATGCCGATAAGCTTGCCATTGA
>LUTY01000108.1 GCA_001640045.1 Candidatus Thiomargarita nelsonii
AAGCGGCGCTTGAATTTGCGCTTGAACCTGATCCCGATGAAAGCGAACATGCCAAACATCGTCATTGTGACGATAAGCTATCCGGCGCTCACAAAGCCAATGAAAAGCGGCATCGAGGATGGTATCAGAAGCAATATGTTGTAAAAGTGATTGGCTCATTATTCAATAACGGAAAGCGATGATATTTAAAAAAGGACAAATCAAAACGAATGCTCTAAAATTATTGATTTTGAAGTTTTAAGTTCCCGTTGGTCGGAAATCCGCGGAGCGAAATTGCCGAAACAACTGAATCCCTTATGGTATAAAGCTGCTTAACTTAATAGCATTGGGGCTTATCACAGTGCCATTAAGTTAAGCTTAAGCTACAGAATATTGCCCACGCCGCACGCGAACCAGCAAACCAACCTTATTCAAAACAGATAGCATACTCCGGACAGCCCCAACCGTCCGACCTAAATTAGCAGCTATTTTTGCAATAACGCCACGCCCCCATGTTTTAATCATGCTGACTTGCTTTATTAGATCGAGTCTTTTTTGACTCCTTTTTGTTTTATTGATTTCTCTTTCCATCTCAGCTAAACTGGAATAAGGCTTCAAAAAATCCCAACGTTGTATAAAGTACATGTCATCAATACGCATGGAAACAGATTTTTCAGTACCGCCTAAGAGTATTTTTTTATCAGTCTTCTCCAAAAACAGACAATAATATTTCTCCTCTGGATTCAACTCAGATGGACTCGCATAATATCCAACAGAACCAGGTTCATTAAAATATCGTTGGTATTGTTTGGTTAATTTTTCATTTACAACAAATATTATTTTTGACATATCGATGTTCCAAGATTAATTGAATGAATTTTTGCAATGCAAATATTATCAATTCATACTAAGTAAGTCAAGCTCGGCAAGGTTTTACTTCCGAAGGACCAAAATACTTGGAATTATTGAGGCTATAGTTGTCCAGAAAAGTTTTGTCCTAGTTTTAAACCTCAGAGGTTTCCAAAACCTCTGAGGTTTGGGCTAAAATTTATCTGGATAACTATATTATCTGATAATGGCTCCGAGTTGGCAGAAATTTATCAAATACAATTATATTCTTAAAATATTAAATTTTCAAAGAGGATTTTCTGTGTAGTATTATAGACATTCCTTATATCAATTTCTAATTATTTAATATAATAGATTTTATTTTTTTTTTATTCTTTTTATTCATTAAGTTATATATATAGTTTTTATATATTATATAGGGGTATATAAGGCTAATCTCAGAAAATACATGACTATTTTAGTCAAATATATAAAAAAAATTTATTATGTCCATAAACCTGATAAAATAGGCCGCCAAAAATTTATTTTTGTCCTAGTTTTAAACCTCAGAGGTTTTGGAAACCTCTGAGGTTTGGGCTAAAACTTATCTGGATGACTAAACAAAGGAGTATTAAAGGTTTTAGCTGGCAGCCTCGACTCGCCCGCCGATCTGTCTGATCCAGGCAGTGCCATGTACACGATTGAGGATATTTACAATCGCCTTGATACTGG
>LUTY01000109.1 GCA_001640045.1 Candidatus Thiomargarita nelsonii
ACAGCGAGATTTTTACGCCTACGGAAAGAAGGGCTTGTGATCCGCTGCAAACACAAAGGCTGCTCCAATCAGTTTGAAAATCCAAAACTTCAATGTAATCAATGCCATCAGGGTAATGTTTGGACTTGGCCCACATTTTTAGCCCCACTATTTGCGGTTTGTTCGTACAACAAATGTCAATATATCTACCCGAGTTGGCAACCAGCCGCAGAAGCGGTGAAATCGGGTAAACTTAGTTTTAAATATGATCCTTGTCAATTTGCTTCAAATTGTCAAAACTTGGGACTTGAAGAAAGTGAAAAATACTACCGAATTTTGTTGATTTGTTTTGATGGTGCGAATGCCGCTCAGGCTATAAAGGAGATAGATATTTGGTTTGGCATGGCAGCTCGATTAGCCGATCAGCAGCAAAGAATACGCTTACCTCAACGTATCTCTGTCATTTCTTCGGCCTCAAAAAATGTCAATTTGCAGATAACATTATTAAATCATCAGACAAGTCCACCAATCTGGGCAGGTGGCTATGATTGGCTTATCATCATTCCTAAAAATACCCAACAAATAGAAATGGAGGCCAGATTTGCCCTCAGTCGCGTGGAATTACCGGCAACTTCAATGGAAAACCAGCCTACACCTAGCCAATGGAAAAGACTGTTGCTCAAACCCAGAAAAGAGGAATTAACGGCGGGGCGAGGTATTCCCCCAAAGGTGGCTATTTGGAGCAAACTTAAATTAGTCACTCACATTCATCCTACATTACCCGTCTATTATACCAATGAATTTAAATCTTTTATTAGAGGAATTAGAGCATGAGTGGTGCAAAAGACATCACTGGTGCGTAGGACGCACCTACTAACCGATCCTTAATAATAAATTGGCTGTCGTTAAAGTGGTCTGGATGTTTTAGGAGTCCAAAATTTATTTGGGACGATTTTGTGTTATTATATCAACCATCTTGGACGAAAAAAAATCATATTTTTTTGTTGTGCGGAGACATCATGAAAAAAAGTGAGCAAAAATGGGAAGAAATCATCTCTTTGCAGGAACCCGTTGAAGAAGATATTGTCTGGCGAAAGAAAATTTCGCCTTTATTATTACTACCAGATAATGCTATGGACATTTGGCAACTGGCGTATTGAAAAAATTATCAACTTATTTAATAACTACAAGATATTTAATAATAAAAGAGCTGGACGTTATTTTTTTTCAGCTAAAAGCCGCATTTTTGTACTTGGATTACATATCGGTTATGGTTCGATTTTATTGTCCATGCCGGTTATAACACTCGCTTATATCGCATTAATTGATCTCATTTTTATACTGTTTAGCCTTATCAACGCGAGACTAAATGATTGGCTTGATTATTACAATCCCAACGATGGACCACGACATAGTTTACTCAAACAAAAACCACTCCTGCGCGTTAGCGTTATTTTTGGAAGGAATTGGCACAAAATGATTATTGTGTTAAACATCTTACCCGCTTGGTTAATGATCATAACAGCGAGATTTTTACGCCTACGGAAAGAAGGGCTTGTGATCCGCTGCAAACACAAAGGCTGCTCCAATCAGTTTGAAAATCCAAAACTTCAATG
>LUTY01000110.1 GCA_001640045.1 Candidatus Thiomargarita nelsonii
TTGCTCACACACGGTGTTAAGTGCCAAGAGGTGGTGGCGGTGTTTGGTTCACGATGTTTTAGTTTAATTGCCAGCATGATAGGCGTGTTCTTGAGTGGTAGTGTGTTACTGATGCTTGATGAAAATTTGCCGGCCCGGCGGAGACAACTCATGCTCAAGGAAGCTAAAGCCAAATATCTCTTGTATATAGGTGTTCAGCCACCTGAGGAAATAAAACCCTCTATCACACTTATCCGCATTGAGCCAGACACGGGACAAGCCTTTAATTCGGTGGGGAGCGTTCCGCCTCTGCCAGCACTGACCCATAATGATGCAGCCTACATTTTCTTTACCTCAGGTACCACAGGGATCCCCAAGGGTGTGTTGGGGTGGCACAAAGGGCTTTCGCACTTTCTTAACTGGCAGCGGCAGACATTTGCTATCAAACCGCAAGACCGCTGTGCCCAATTAACGGGACTGTCCTTTGATGTCATTCTCAGAGAGGTTTTCCTACCTTTAACCAGTGGTGCCACGCTTTGTTTGCCGCCAGCCAAGGTGGAGGAATTCACGCCAGCCCAAATTCTGCGTTGGCTAGAACAAGAGCAGATTTCTCTTCTCCACACCGTACCAGCACGTACACAATCGTGGTTAGTTGATGTGCCTCATGACGTGTTGCTACGTGCCTTGCGATGGGTATTTTTTGCCGGAGAACCTCTCACCGACAAACTGGTACGCCAGTGGCGCGAGACTTTTCCCAACTCAGGTGAAATTGTCAATCTCTATGGCCCCACCGAAACCACGCTGGCGAAGTGCTACTACCATGTACCTGCCGACGTTCTACCAGGAATACAGTCGCTTGGATATTCGCTGCCTAACAGCCAAGCACTGGTTTTAGGAGAAAATCATCAACTGTGCGGGATCAATGAACCAGGGGAGATCGTTCTGCGTACACCCTTCCGAACTTTAGGTTACATCAATGCGCCTGAGGAAAACCAGCAGCGGTTTGTTAAAAATACCTTTCGTGACGATGAACAGGATAGACTTTATTTGACGGGAGATCGTGGGTGTTATCGTCCAGATGGTTCTCTTGAATTTTTGGGTCGTCTTGATAATCAAGTCAAGCTCAGAGGAATACGCATTGAACTAGAAGAAATTGAGACCGTGTTAGGCCAAAACTCGATGATTCGGGAAGTAGCTGTTGTCGTTCCAGAAGAACCGTCCAGTGACCAACGTCTCTTGGCTTATGTCGTACCAAAAACCGAACAACTCCCTACGTCTGATACATTACGTCGCTTTCTGAAAAAACAATTGCCCAATTACATGGTACCAAACGCCTTTGTGCAGATTGAAGCGATGCCACTGACACCAAACGGAAAAATAGATCGCCGCGCCTTGTGTCAGTTATCAGTCAACCCTTGGAAGGATTCAGAAAAAACGTTTGTGGCACCCCAGACACCAGAAGAAGAACTGTTAGCGAGTATCTGGTCATCCGTTTTAGGATTGGAAAAAGTCGGTATTCACGACAATTTCTTTGAACTCGGCGGCCATTCCCTACTCGCCACGCAAATCATCTCACGGATACGAGAAACCTTCTCAATCGAACTACCACTGCGCCA
>LUTY01000207.1 GCA_001640045.1 Candidatus Thiomargarita nelsonii
CCAGAAATAAAATAATGGAACTAGCAATGTTGTATAAAGTAGGCCTAATGGCAAACCTACATTGTTAACAAAAAAATAAACTAATAAAATAATAAAAAATATATTAATCTTCATAAACTATAATTATCTTTTTTACGAATCTATTTTTGGCTTGTTAACAGTGTTCAAATATTTTGACTATGTTTTTTTATACTGAAAATAGGCTATTTATGGATTCCGTGCTAATAATCAATAAATTTTTAAAATTCTACGTATTGTAATTTTGCATAATACCCAGTAATAGTTTATTAAAGCGTTTATTGGTCCAACCTCTTGGAGACATGCTTGAATATACATTGTTTCTAATAATACTTCTCGAATTCTTGTTCGACTTATACCTTGATCACCTACATATATGGTTATTTCATCCAAGAATGCTGCGTTCACTTTATTCCTCAACCTCAATAAGAATTCATAATCACCAGCAATATTATACTTTTCACTAAAGTAACCAAACTGGTCAAATAAAGCTCTGCGGTGCAGCAAACCAGGGTGAGCTATTTTTTGCCCTCGCTTCATCAGACGTTTCCAAACCAATGGTTCTCCTCTAACCCGCCTTATGATTCCTTCTTGATTAATCATAGCCATTTTACTGGAAATTAAATCAACCTGACTGTTTCCTTTTACAATAAGTTTCTCCAAACTATAATTATTAGCCCAAAAATCATCAGCACCTAGAAAACAAACCCATTCTCCCATTGCTTTTTTCAGAGCCTTATTCCAAGCGTGATAGATACCACGATCTGGCTCTGATTCCCAATAGCTTATATTACTCTCATTAGCTTTAAGAATATCCACTGTACCATCAGTAGAACCACCATCCATAATGATAAGTTCTTTATGGGAATAGGTTTGCTTAGTCACACTGTCAATACAGTGTTCTAATGTCTTAGCTCCATTCAAAACGGCCACAATTACAGTAACTAATGGTTTTTTTTCGTTTATGTCACTCATTTGTATGTGTATCCTCACTGAGAGATTTCCACACAATATTATGCTATGCCTCACCACGACTCTGGAGACAAAATTCACGATAAAGTGTGTATCTTATACCAGTCTGGTATCAATTTGATTTTGTGTGCCATAATATATGGTTCTAGGGTACAGTAGGCTATTCCATAGTTTAGTCGCACAAAATCAGAACCTATATTTTTTAGCTTGTTGGGTATGCTATCAAGCTCAGATAACAATTGTTCAAAATCATAGCCCATCATCGTCAATCGTTCTTTGCCAATCCACTTGAGATAACGTCTACACCATGTTTTACGTATTGGATTGGATAAGGTCAACTTCCATTTTTCTAACGGTGCCTTGCTTATAGATTGATAATGCTTTATACCGCTAGGATCGCCCATTTGTCCATTGAGTTGGATTCTATTAAAAGAGTCCAGTCTTTCTGGATAAAATTCAAGTTCTAGATAATCAAACACCTTTTGCCACTCGAACTCAGGTGTAGTAATTAAGTCCTCATACCGTACCGCAGACACTTTGCTTGAGTACTTTTTATATGCCTTCAACAAGTTCGTTAGACCATCAAACAGATCCACCTTGAATTCGTAAAGGTTCCACTTACCATTGTCCCAGGTTTCCATGAGAGAGGCTATTATTGCTAATGGATTGCGCCACAAAAAGATAAATTTTCCTTCAGGAAACATAGAAATGATTTCTTCTACAATTAAATGGTATCGTGGCGTTTTATCCAAAAAATATTTCGTTTTATGCTGAGTTGTTTTCGCATAAAGTTTCAATATGAAATCATGTATTTCTGCTAAGTAATCATCTTTTCCATTAGGAAACTCATTTAATAAGTCATTTACCGCTGTGACCAAATTACTGTATCCATATTCAGCATAACAACCGTTATTTTTTAAGGTATATAGGTAAGGTAGCAAAATCCAAGGTTCTGCCACTGTAGCAATCTCTTGATGTGTTGCTAAGATACGTTGAGCTAAAGTAGAACCCGCACGAGGAAGCGAAAATAGAAAAATGGGAGAAACGGTCTTGTTCATTGTAATTTTTGTATGACTTTAGCATAAAGCAGTGGTGATATTACTAGTAGTGACAATTTGGTGCGCCTTTTCCAGCTATTCTTGGGCCAGTCTTTTTGTAAAAAAGTGCGAAACCTAGCTAGAAAATTTTCATTGAGCATCTTATTCTCTTTTCTAAGCAGCGCAATATACATATTAATAATGTTTATAGCCTCTTCAAACTCCTTAACAGATTGACTTTTTCCCGCTATTTGTTTTAAGGCATGAATCCAATTCTCATAATTTGCTATAGTATTTGAAATTTGTTCTTCGCGAAGATTAATCCATTCTAACCCTGAACATGAGGCCATCTTAACCCAATAAGATAAATTATTGTCATGCTTGCGGTAACGATAGAGTGGTTCGTTCAAAACAGCTATGCCATTGAGGAGCGCAGCTCGAAAAGGTATTAACATATCTTCATTGCGTGTATTGCTAGGAAGTGGTCCAAAGCTTTTAAATATAGATTTATCCCATGAACTTCCGGGGCCAGCAACGCCGCTCCCTCCATAATGAACCATCTCTTTCCACTTAATAACCTTGCCAAAATTCCTATAAAATAATTCACCACTTTTACCACTTTCATCAATCATGACTGCATTGGTCCACACCGCTGACACTTTTCCATTATTCCATATTTTCACTAGGCTTGTTGTGCGCTGTGGTTCTGATATATCGTCTCCTGCATTTGGGACGATATATTGACCTGATGCAAATTCCATTACTTTATTTATATGAGCCACTAGACCAATATTTTTTTCATTAATATTAATTATTACCTTATGTGGACCTTTATATTTCTTAACTTCTTCTTGAATAATTTTAGCTGTATTGTCTTGTGAACAATCATCTGAGATGATGATTTCCAATGGCGAATAGGTTTGCGCTAACGCACTAAGAACCGCTTCGCGGATGTATCTTTCTTGGTTATAGGTAAAAATCACGAAACTCACAAGAGGTTTTTCCACTTTTTCTACATGTGCCATAATCAATTGTACCTGTTTTTGGATAGCACTGTTCTAAATTTCCAAATCATAAACAATAAATACAAAAAATAATTTAGTGTATAGGCATAAGTCGTACCTACAAGCCCATACATATCAATAAATATGATATTAAGAATAATAAATGTTGAAATGAAAAATAGTTGCGAAAAGATAAAAAGTTTTGTCATCGCTTTTGCCAACATTTGGTAAGCAATTAACCAACTTATAATTTTTATTACATCTCCGATTAACTGCCATAAAAACAGTTCTTTCATGGGGGCAAAGTCTTCTGTAAAAAGCAATACCACCACCCAATCCTTCAGTAGGAATATACTCGCAGCCATTAGGACTACGATAGGCACTATTATTTTTAATCCATCTAATATCTCTTTCCTAATCTCATGTTTTTCTTGCAATTCTGATAATCGTGGTAAATAATACACTGATAAAGCTGTTGTGATTAACATTAAATAAATCTTAGAAATTTTCCCTATGCTTTCCCAATAACCTGCATCAGCCCAAGACAGATGTTCGCCAATATAGTTTCTAACAAAAATTTGAGAAATAGGAGCCAGTAAAGCCGCTGTCAAGGCCATTAGTGCAAACTTTCCTAATTTAATGACTGATTCTTTGTCTATAGGGGCTAAAAATAACTTAGATTGAAACCAAGGACTTTTTACTACAAAAAATAAGGTAATAAAAAAAACAATGCTTTGATTAATCGTTAAGGCAAGTAAAGCACCAAAGACACCGTAATAAATGGCCAGTAATGAAGTAATTACCAGTGAAACTAAAGAACCTGAAATCTTTGACAATACAAATTTTTTGATTTCTTTCTGCCCATTCAAAATGGCTAAAAGCAATGAATTGAGTACAAAAAATAGTAAAGTAAAAGCTAATACGATGATAATGTCACTGTATTCATCTGTATCAAACAGAATCGATGACCAGAAACTAGCTCCTAGCCATAAAATTAATGAAACAAACAAAGTGACCGACAATGAGATTTTAAATGCGGTGCTAATTAATCGTTTCTTTGCGTCTTCGTTTTTTCTATATTCTGCTAGATATTTTACCACACCGGTAGAGGAAGCACCTTGCCCAACGGTGGTGACAATTCCCAATAAATTTTGCAGTTGCCCCATCAGTGCTATGCCGGTAGGCCCCGCATAAACAGCAATAACTTTAACAATAACAAACCCAGAAAGAATTTGTATAATAGTTGATATTGTTGTGAGAAGAGATGTTTTAATTAAAGTCACAGATACAAATCATTACCAAATACGTTAGAAAATTTTGTGTGCAGCAAAACTTAACCCAAAATTCAACCATACCGTTAATACCAATGAGACAAATCGCGGTTAATAAGTTTCTCTAAACGACGAACATCTTCTCTAAAAGTATCCCTTAATCTGATTGCGGTCTCCTCACTCATGACCTCCTTTTTTTCTTTGAAGAGATATTCTCTAGCCTTAGACATTTGATGTTGCCCAAGAACATCCCTCAACACCTTCTTAATCAAACTAGGATTCAGATTTAGGATACTAGAAATAACCCTTGAACCGAAGTTTCTGGGTACAAGTGTATTTTGCCCCGGATTATACCTTTTCCCTAGCTCCATCTGTTTGACGAAATCCTTATTGGCCCCGATAAAACTAAGCATATCAGCCATCAACATTTCTGGAGAATTTTTCAGTTCATCATATAAGAAGACTTTTACCTCTTTAAAAGAATCCATGTATGCTTTTACTGAGGAGTAATACATCGAACTATCAACATAGAACAAATCAGGAGGACTATCTCCCGTTTTTAAACGCATAGGCTCACGAGACAAACCCTCTTCAAAAGTTTCTGACGTTAGCCCATGAGTATTTTTGGCAAATACATATTGAGAAAAAGCCTTCTCTACTGGGTTCCTAAGAATGATGATTATTTTTAATTTTTCCCATTCAGGATGATATTTCTTTATATTTGGGATCGCATAATTATGAAAGTACAAATAAGAGGGTGTTACTTCCCCACACAATTGTTCTGTTTTTGCCTCATCGAACAGGGCCAAGTAACTTTCAAAATCCTGTACAATATATTTCGCGTATTTTTGCATGGACTGGTTTGGATTACTGACAATATGAAAAAACTTCGGCTCTTTTATTTCCGGTAAAAATAGCTGAGGATGCTGTTTTAGATAAAAATGTATTGAGGTCGTTCCACTTTTTCCGGTACCCACGAATAAAAAATCCGGAACATTTCTCTTGCGGTCATTTATTATTACTCTCATTATTCAACTCCTTCACACTAGAAATCACTTGGTCAATTTGTGGCTGAGCAAGTTGAGGATACATCGGCAGACTGAGTATTTCACGATGTATTGCTTCAGAAATAGGAAAATATCCTTTCTTCATATTCATATTAGCGTAAGCAGGCTGTAGATGGGGTGGTATCGGGTAATGAATCATCGTGCTAATGTTGGCATCCCGTAGTTTCTGCTGGAGTTCGTCACGTCGTTGATTGCGAATGACAAACAAGTGCCAAACTGGCTCCGCCCAATCAGGTACAAAAGGTAAAATGATATTCGGGGTGTTAGCTAAGCCTTCTTGATATTGTTGGGCAATTTTGCGCCTACGCTTATTCCAAGTATCCAGATATTTCAACTTTACCCGTAAAAAAGCTGCTTGCAAAGGATCAAGCCGTGAATTAAATCCCTGCGTTTCATTATGATATTTTATCTTAGATCCATAGTTACGCAATACACGCACTTTTTCCGCTAGCACGTCATCATTTGTCACAACGGCACCACCATCACCTAATGCGCCGATATTTTTGCCGGGGTAAAAACTAAAACCGGCGGCATCACCTAAACTACCGGTACGTTTGCCTTTGTAAGTTGCGCCATGTGCTTGAGCGGCATCTTCAATGACTTTTAGGTTATAGTGCCGGGCAATTTCAAGGATTGGCTCCATATCAGCAGGTTGACCATAAAGGTGTACTGGCATGATGGCTTTAGTCTGTTTGCTAATTGCTGCTTCAATTCCTGTAGCGTCTATGTTATATGTTTGTTCATTGGGTTCAACCGGCACTGGTGTTGCGCCAGTATGAGAAACTGCTAACCAAGTGGCAATATAGGTATTGGCAGGAACAATTACCTCGTCACCAGTGCCAATGCCATAAGCACGTAAAATTAAATGTAGTGCATCCAATCCATTGCCCACGCCAATGCAATGTTTGGCTTCACAATAGGCTGAAAATTCGGTTTCAAACGCCTCAACTTCCTCACCTAGAATATACCAGCCAGAGCCTGCCACGCGCTGATAGGCGGCATCCAGTTCGTTCTTAAGCTCACTATACGAGGCATTGATATCAAGGAAAACTACCTTCATCGTTTCTATTTTCTCACAGCCTGTAGAAAGGCTTCATATTCACGATAATAACCTAATTCATTATAGTACTCTGACGCTAATACCATGCAGACAGAACCCGAAGAAAAATTATCAATTTCACGCCAGATTAACGGAGGAATATATAAACCATTATAGGAACGATTTAGATGATAACGTTGTTTCTGAATTCCATCATCCAAAACCACATCAAAACTGCCAGACGCGGCAATAATAAATTGACAACATGTTTTTAAGGCATGTCCAGCACGAACCGCTCCCCCCGGCACATCATAGAGATAAAAAATTCTTTTAAACTCAAATGGAAGATGCCGTTCACTTTCAAGAAATGTCAAATTACCACGAGGATCATTTATTTTTGGTAAATCAATCAGTTTGCAATCGGCTATGCTCATATTATATTACTCACCTGGATGCGATTATATATATTTCGCCTGCTATATCAGGATAACGTTCACCCAATTGCATAAAACTATTCAACATATTTTCGTTCCAGAAATAAAATAATGGAACTAGCAATGTTGTATAAAGTAGGCCTAATGGCAAAC
>LUTY01000121.1 GCA_001640045.1 Candidatus Thiomargarita nelsonii
CGCGAAAAACGGGAAGATAGCCACTGTCAATTTGGGCATAATATTCATCTAGCGTTTTAAGATTTTGGCTATAGCTATCGCCAACTTTGCCGATGGAAGTAATACCTAGCCCAATTAAGTCGCAATCAGCATGAGTCGAATAGCCTTGAAAATTACGATATAGGCTACCGTTACGCTGAGCGATGGCTAATTCGTCATCGGGGAGCGCAAAATGATCCATGCCAATATAGATATAACCGGCATTGGTGAGCTGATTGATAGTGTTTTTGCTTGCTACGCTCGCTCATCCGCTTTTTTAACCCATTTTTTTTCATTATATTCAACCGATTACCCAGCCCATCCTAAGAATAACCCTCATCCTCAAGCACTGGACTCATGGCACCCGTCAACCGAGACAACTCATCATACTCATACGTGTACTGTCCATGCTCCGTCGATTTCGACGTAATATTACTCACCGGCGAATACTCATACCCATAATCCAACACCACACGGAAAGCCGGCTCTTTAACCACCTTCGACTCCAAACTTACATACGGATCATAACCCAACTCAATCTGGCTCCCTCCCGGCAAAGTCACTTTTGCTGGGTTATTCCACTCAAAACCATTAACCGTAACCAACCCAGCATCCGGAATCGACACCCCAATCAACTGATTATTCTTATCAGACTCATAAGCAATCCGAATACCATCGGTTCCAGTATATGTAGTATATGTAGGGTGGGTAGAGCTTCGCTACACCCACCTTACTTGAGTATCTAAGCCGTGAGATTCGTAAACGCGCAAAATGTCGCCGTTTTTGGCTAAAAAGTCACGAATTTCGTAGTGTCCAGGTAGATCATTAGATTTTCTAGTTCTAGGTTGGTTAAGCCGTTATTGATTCGCAGGTGCGCGTCGAAGGCTTGTCGTTCTATGGTGAGTTCTTGTTTGATTTCTATTTTGACGACGGCGCAGAGTCCTTCTTCGGCGGCTTTTGTTGGTAGGTTTATTCCAATGAGAATGAGTAGGCTTAGATATTTGTAGAATTTTTTCATTTTTTTTTACCTTGGTGCAAGCTAAATTCGACGCGGAGCGTCGAGGCAGGCATTCCGCCGCGAAGCGTGGGAACGAGAAAAAAATAATATACGCAATCAAGGCGTTTTTGCAAAAAGCTGGGTTATAATGGTCGTTACTTGGTCTTTACCATGCACTTGCCAAGCTTATTATTTTTAGCCAGAGCAGTTAACACTCCGTGTTTAAAATCATACACCAAAGAAAAAATATCGATTCCAAAAATACGTGTGCCAGTCAAAAACCCAAAAAATCCCCCGCTGCATTTGACATTTAAGCTAGCAGAGGTGGAACCACTTTTATTTTTATAAGTGACTTCGCCACTACGTGAAAAAGTAACCTCTCCTGCACTCGTTCTGCATTCGATCGTAGCATCCATTGGTTTACCATCCATTATGTCCTGAGCCATCTGGTCCATCTGCTCCATCTGCTCCATCTGCTCCATTGAGAAACCAGTGCTTGTGGCTAATAATGTGAACACTATTACCGCTCCACGCATATTACCTATTATAATTTCAGACATAGATAGTTACCTCCTTTCGTGTTTCTGTTTCTGTTTGTTACTATAATATCAGGTGTGAAGATTAATGATAAACATATTGAGGTGATTGTACGCCAGATGCTGCGTAAGGTAAGAGTGGAAAGCCCAGGTGATAGTGGTGAGTACAACTAATGTTCAACAACGAATAATCCTTCAACACCACCAAGCAAGTTAATTTACTGAATGGTTTTATTCGTTGTTGAACATATATTTCTCATCTAAAACACCACGTATGTCAAGAAATTGCAGCATCCAACATTGTTTGAACACCTTTATTTTTTTAGGCGGAACTACATAATGCAGGAACTATTTTAATGGCAGACAAGAAATTTTTTCTGATCACAAAACTTTCCTTTGCATTTGACAGCTACGGCATATTTACCACTACCAAATACAAGTTTTCCACCACGCTCCTCTGAAATCCATCCAGTCCATTTACAAGAATGGGGGGTCTTGTTGCGAAACTCCTTGCAATATAATGAAATATTGTCACAGTACTTTCCTTTACAAGACATACCAGCAACATATCCTTTGGTACCGCAACGTTGCATGTTGTTATTGATTCTAACAACAATATCATCGACAGTATCTTTCCCGCCTCTCTTTTCTTCAGAGATAGAGCGTGTCCACCAGTCTTTTTTAACCTTGAAGTTTCCCAAAGAACCACACCCTAAGGAAATATTATCACAATATCTCCCTGTGCATTGTATTCCACGTAAAGCATTTGTCGAGGGACAAAGTGCTTTAGCTTTGCCTTCTTCCGAGAATGAAGAGGTCCAGGTATCAGCAATGGCAGGATTTGCCATAACCAGAAATGATAGAACGAATAGCAGTTTCTTCATAAAAAATTGGTACCTTTCCCCAAATTTATTACTCTGATTAGATGCTCAAGTGGGGAAGCAAGAACATCTAAGATTCTCACTAATTATAAACACTAATTACAGAATATAATCAAACTTTTTATATATTCACTAAATTATAGTTCCGATACATTTTCATTAACAAATGTTGCCATTAATTCACAACGCACACAAGACTTGCGTCTTGGAGGGGGTATCTCCCAAAGCTTGTAAACATCACAAGCGCTTCGCTCTCAATAAAAATCTCACCTTGGTTCTCGGATTATTGATTTTTATTTGGTGCAGAAGTGAGAGTATTTTTTCACAATCAAATTAAGAAGTCAAGCGTTTTTTTCTCTGGTAACTAAAAGCAGCAATTCCCGCTCCAAAAATAAAGATATTAAAAACAATATGTTAAAAACAATCTCAAAAATACGTTTCGTAAACAAAAGCAATGAGTTATAATTAAAAAAAATCATATTGGCAAAAAAAAGAGGCTAACATGAGGCACAAATTTTTCCGTCAAAAACTGTCGATGCCGGGGCTGTTACAAGAATTGAAATCATATTTCCAAACCATCACAGAGCCAGTTATTCGTAAGGGTGCCATCCCTTTAGTAGACTGTTTACTGTCTGGACTAGCGATATTTAGCTTAAAATACCCATCCCTACTGCAATTTGATAAAAGCCGACTAGAGCCGGTTCGTGCCCATAACCTCAAAACCCTCTACGGGATTAAGACAATCCCATCTGATACCTACTTGCGAGAACGCCTAGATGAGCTACCCGCCTCAGAACTCCAAGGGGCATTTACAGCCCTGATAAGACAAGCCCAACGCGGCAAAGTACTGGAACGGTTTAGCTATTATGATGGGCACTACCTATTATCAATAGATGGTACTGGTTATTTCTCCTCGCATGAGGTTCATTGTAAACATTGCTGTGAAAAACACCACCGCAATGGAGATATCACCTACTACCACCAAATGCTGGGTGCTGCCTTGGTTCACCCTGAACATTCCCATGTGTTACCTCTAGCTCCAGAACCCATAATCAAACCAGATGGTGTCAAAAAAAATGATTGTGAACGCAATGCGGGCAAACGCCTACTAGACCGTATACGCCAAACACATCCTAAGATGAAATTTATCGTGATTGAGGATGGATTAGCTTCTAATGGCCCACATATTAGAAAATTACAATCTTTAAATATGTGTTACATTTTGGGTGCAAAACCCAAAGACCATACCTACTTATTTGATTGGATAGAAAACCGTCCACAGACACAAACTTATCAAATCCAGGATGATGATGGTACAATCCACCATTATCGCTATCACAACAAAGTTCCTTTAAATGATGCCAATTATGATTTAGAGGTCAACTTTATCATTTATAAAGAAATAAGTCCCAAGGGTAGAAAGAAAATTTTTAGCTGGGTAACGAATATTCCGTTGTCCGAACACACATTGCCTATTGTTATGAAAGGAGGTCGAGCACGCTGGCTTCTTTACAACGAAACTTTTAACACATTGAAAAATAAAGGATATAATTTTGAACCTAACTTTGGTCACGGCAATCAGCATTTATCGAATGTTTTTGCACATTTGATGTTGTTAGCGTTTTTTATTGACCAACTTCAAGGACTTTGCTGCACGTTATTTCAGCAAGCTAAAACCAAAATGGGAAGCTATGTCTGTTTCTGGGAAAGCTTTCGGGCTGATTTTTTCA
>LUTY01000113.1 GCA_001640045.1 Candidatus Thiomargarita nelsonii
GGCGAGAAACATCGGAAAAATCGTTCAGTATGAGTTCGCCGGCTGTTGTACTCAATGGAGAGATAAGCAACGCGCCTATCATTAACCAAGGCACAAGATAACCTGGCCCCCGCTTTTTAGGGGGCTTAAAGTGGGTGTCCCGTCTTGCAGGGTTTGGCTTATTGAGTATTACTCTCATAGAGGCTCCTTTTGTCAGTTTTCATCATAGTGTGTCAGGCTGTGATCGCTTTTGTCGGTTGGTGGGCGTTGGCTGGCTAAGCTATGAGCCTATGCTTTAATGCCCAAAAGGGAAAACGATCAGATCTCTAATATATGGGCGATGCTGTTAAATAAAATACGGGTAGTCCCTACAAACCAAAACATGTATTAAAAATCAATGATTTGGATTAATGGGTGTGGTTAACAGATCTCTCCAGGTTAGGGAGCGTAGGGTGCGTCCTACGCACCATCCCATAACGCACCATTGCGACAATTTATGTAAAAGGTGCGTAGGACTTTCCTACACGATCTACCTCCCCAACGGTGAGTGAAATTTTTTCGACCATCTGTGCTGGTTTTAGTCGGCTGCCGTTAGCAAACAAGCATTTACTCATATCATAACAACGATATGCTTAGTAAATCTCTCAGCCTGATTACACTTTTGGGTAATATAATCCCATTTATCAGTCCTAATGAAACTTCTTGATTAAAAATGGATTTAAAAGAGCTGACTCTAATTTTATTTAGCATTTTTACGCCTCGATTCCGCCGTAGCCAGTGTCGGTTTTTGTTAAAACCTCTCAGTTGTCATATGGTTGATTGACCATTTGATAAATAGGCTACCAACCCATCAGTTAAGGCAGCCCAAACAACACCAAATGGAACCCAAGATAATCCCATTATCATAATATCTAACTGATTTTGGAGAGTCCCCAATTTCGTAGTGTTGTCAGGCGTCTCGGATATGGGGTTAAATTTTTGGAAGAAAAGCCTTATTATTTACGATTATTAACTTATTCTTTGGTGCGCCAAGACTTTTTTCATCAACACTATCCAACTGTTGCTGAGCAATAAACTAATAGCAACAACTGCAACCGTGATCTGATAGGCAATCTCAGTAATAATTTGCCCTTGATAACCAACACTGGCCAGAACAAAGCTGAATTCACCAATTTGGGAAAGCAGGGCACCAGAATATATACTTTGTGACCAAGGGACTTTTAAGGCTCGTAGGACACCCGCATTGATAAAGGTATTGGTTGCAATGACGGCGACAACCAGTAAACCGATTTGCATCCAATGATGCACAATGAATCCAATATCAATCAACATGCCAACCGAGACAAAAAAAATCGCTACGAAAAAGGTTCGGAATGGCTCTAAACGGTGTTGGACCCAATCCGTCTCCCGTGCGGCCGCTACCAACATGCCACCAATAAATGCGCCCAAAGCCGCCGAAAGTTGAAATAGCGCGGTAATAAAAGCTAACCCAAAACAACTCAGTAATGCCGCGAAAACTTGTATTTCATGATCCTGCCGCAAACGCTTGGCAAAGGGCAGCAATAACTACAGGGATTAGTGCGGCTCGTTTGGTCTAATGCGCTATTTTATTAGCA